>NZ_JAYESN010000004.1:0-107008 GCF_034860625.1 Lamprobacter sp. | reverse complement strand
TAGGTCTAAGTTGTGGGGATACCTCAGGGATAGGCCCCCTGTAACGTCCGCCGCCCTCGCTTGACATCGGGTTCCCCCGCGCTCGCGGGGATAGGCCCAGGTGCCTCTAGGGCTGCTATCCCTGCTCTTGGGTTCCCCCGCGCTCGCGGGGATAGGCCCTTGCCAAAGCCGAGCAGCTCGGCAACGGCAAAGGTTCCCCCGCGCTCGCGGGGATAGGCCCGGCCGCTAGGGCCTGATCCATCGTCACCAGGCGGTTCCCCCGCGCTCGCGGGGATAGGCCCGCCTTGACACGCTCCACGTCGCGCGCCGGGACGGTTCCCCCGCGCTCGCGGGGATAGGCCCGTAGGTCTAACGTAGGTATCAACGTAGGTATCGGTTCCCCCGCGCTCGCGGGGATAGGCCCGGGACCACGCGAGAGGTCAGGGCCGGCGGATCGGTTCCCCCGCGCTCGCGGGGATAGGCCCCAGCACGCAGTCCTACGATCAAATCAACGAAGGGTTCCCCCGCGCTCGCGGGGATAGGCCCGGCTGATCAACGCCTTAGCCGGACCTGGACAAGGTTCCCCCGCGCTCGCGGGGATAGGCCCCGCGCCGATGCAATGCGATGGCTGGCTGATCGGGTTCCCCCGCACTCGCGGGGATAGGCCCTGAAGACCACGACAGGAAGCGCGTCAAAAGCCGGTTCCCCCGTGGCAAGTGGCGTTCAACACCCGAGGCGGGTTGGGGAATCGCTCCTACGGCTGCCCCGGCTGCCTTGTGTCTAGCGAAGAATCGGCTATCTTAGCTTAGGTGTCCTCAGAACCTTGCCCAGGAGCGCCCAGACGTGTACTGCTCAATTCGCCGCTACCAACTCGTCAAGGGAACGCCAGACATCGTACGGGAAAAGGTGGGTACCACCTTCATGCCGCGCATCAAAGCTCTCGTCGGTTTCGTCAGCTACTCCGTCATCGTCACCGGGCTCGGTGGCGACGGCCTGCCGGGTATCGTGACCGTGAGCGTGTTCAATGATGCCGAGCAGGCGAAGGCATCGAGCAAGCTCGCCGCCAAATGGGCGCGTGAGATGGACCCCTTCTTCTCGCTGGAGAAGCTCGGCGAGGAGTCCGGGCGGATCGCCTGCCAAGCGGAAGCGGATTAGCCAGCCGTGCCGCTTCGCTTCTGGAGACTGCTCTAGATCCGTTGATTTGCAAGGAAAGGCAAGTTCTTGATTTAGAATGATTAAATAGGATTCAACAACAGATCTAGGGCACTGCCGACGAACAGAGGCAGCGACGAGGGGGCGGTTAAAACAACGACTTCAAATCCGCTCCATCGTTGAGCTTCTGTAACATCGTGCGCAGCTTTTCAACGGCCTGTTCGCTGCGCTCGTTCGGGTCCCAGACGCGGCCACCCCAGTGGTAGACGTCCTGTAACTGGGCGGCTAGCCGCTGCGGCTGTAACAACTCGTAGATGCGTTGCCATTGGTCTTCGATGCGTAGCGAGAGCTGCGGGTTGAACAGATACTGGCCTTGCTTCCAGCGCTGAAACAGCTTGCGGTTGTAGGGTGCGTCGCGGTGAATCTCGTTCTTGGACAGGATCGAGGAGATGTAGGGGCGCTTCTTGCGCCGCTCGGGGACGATGGATTCCGGAAAATGCTCCAGCACCGCGACGAAATCCGGCGCTGAGAGCAGGTGACGTCGGTACGCCCAACGCTCGCCGAGTCCTTGGTAGAACAGCACCATGGCGATGCTGAGCATCAGGTATTCCATCAGCCGCTGGTCAAGCTTGATCAGGCGGCCGTCGACCTGGATGTCGATGCTCGGTGGCGCTAGGCGCTCGAACACCGCTGGCAGCTTGGTGCGCGCGAAGCGCTCATCGGCGCAGGCCCGATCCAAGGCGATCTGGAAGGCGTTCAGCCCATTGCCGTCGACCAGGCTGGTGTCGGCGTCGCGGTCCAGCAGCGCTGCGATGAGCTCGGCGTTGCCCATGCGGCTGGCGATCATCAACGGGGTTTGGCCGAAGACGTTGCGGAAGTCGACGCCGTACTGATCCACCTCGCGCAGCACGCCGGTGGCATGCTTGAGGCCGTAGTTGAAGAAGTGCTTCTTCTCCAGCATCGATTGGGCCTTGTCCGGCTGCTTCGCGGCCTTCAAGCCCTGCTGGACCAATCGGTTCATCAGGCGTTGGTCGCGATAGACCAGCGCATACTCCATCAGCGCGATGCCGGCCTTCTTCTCGCCTTGGTCGAGCGCCTTCTGCTCCAGCTCCGTGAGTGCGTCACCGCGCAGCACGGTCCAGGGCACCTGGCGCTGCTTGAGGATCTGCTCGCGGATGTCGGCGGCTTGCTCGTCCTTGCCTTGCAACTCGAGGCGATGGGCCTCCTTGCGCCATTCCTCTAGGCTCGAGGTCTGCTCTTCGACATCGTCGACGCCTTCGTGGACCTCGGTCAGTCCTAGCAGGGCGAGCAGGTGCTGTTTGGGTCGTGGCTCGATCAGATATAGGTTCTTCACCGCGCGCGTCACCGCTACGTACAGCGCATTGATGTAGAACTTGTAGATTTCTAAAGACTTGTCGCTCTTGTCGCGACTGCGGGCAAAGCGCAGTTCGCCCTGCAGATCGGCCTCGCTGAGCTGGCCGGCGATGTCGCGAAAGCGCTTTTCTTCGCTGGAGAGGAAGCCATAGAGCAGCACGTTCTCGTATTCCAGGCCCTTGGCCTCGTGGATCGAGAACACCAGCGGGGTGCGAAAGTGCTTGCGCACCTCGGCCTTCTGCTCCGGGTGCAGCACCAGGATGGCAAAGCGCGCGGAGGCGGCGGTGCGCCGGTCGAGGTCGCGTTTGATCTGCTCGCTATCCTGCAGCAGTCCGACCCGGCCGCGCGCTGGGCCACAGCTACGCACCAGGTAGTTGCTCTCCTTGTCCACCGAGCCAAAGCGCGCGTGCTTGATGTGCAGCAGCCGGTTGGCGATCTCGGTGACCTGGGGCGAGTTGCGGAAGTTGGCGTTGAGGATGCGGATCAGCTCAGTGCCGGCTGCGGTTTTGGACGCATCGGCTTGCTCGCGCCAGAACAGGGTCTTGACCTTGGACCAGGAGAAGAAATTCGGATGGACGATCTGGTTCGAGTCGCCGCAGAGCAGGAAGCCGCTGCTGTCGCGCAGCGCGCGTAGGATCAACAGCAACTGCACGTTGGTCAGGTCCTGCACCTCGTCGACGACGACGAAGTCATAGCGCGGCTGTACGCGCTGTAGCCAGGCGTGGCTGATCAGATTGGTGTCGAACCAGCCCTCCTCATCAAGGAAGCGTCGATATTTCTCGAACAGGTCGTAGACCTCGGCGCGCACCTCGGGCGGGTAGATCGACTGCTTCACGCCGAGGCCGAGATAGTCCTCGCGGCTGAGGTAGGCGGCTTCTGGGTCGGTGCCGGTGATGGCGCCTTGAAACTCCTCGAACAGCTGGTGGCTATCCTTCAACGCCTTGGGCAGACGCTGGCGTCCGGCCCAGCCGGCGAAGATGCGCGGCGTGATCTCCTTGCCCTCTGGCACCTGGATACTCTCCAGGTACTCGCGAAAGGAGAGGAAGTCGACTTGCTGATCGTCGTTGGACCAGCCGTTGGCGTAGTACAGCTCGCGGGCGTTCTGCACCAGGAAGGCCGAGCGCGTGACATAAAGGATGTCGCCGCTGGCATCCTTCATCTTCTCCAGCGTCAGCGCGGTCTTGCCGCTGCCGGCGGAGCCGATGATCACCAGCGGCGGCGGCTGCTGATAGACCTGCTCTTGGTCGTCGTCGAAGGAGAGTACCTTGTCGAGCAGATGGAAGCGCGGCAGGGTCGGATTCAGGTAGGGCAGTTCTGGCGCTTCGTCAGCGGCCTCTGCGGTGGCAGCGGGTATCCGGTCCTCATCGATCTGGACGCCACGGGCGAGAAAACGCGATTTCTCGTAGGCATGCTGCGGGATGTATTCCAACAGTAGCGCACAGCGCTCACCCTCGTGGCGATAGAGGGCGAACAGCAGGCGATTGCTGCGATCGAGCCGTGCGCGATAGAGGTTGTCGCCGATCTTCTTGACGTCGGCGGAGCGGAAGTCATCCGCGCTCAGGTGCGCGCTGAGCTTGTCATAGCCAGGGATGGCGCTGGTGTTCAGGCCACGGTAGGTGAGAATCTTCATGCGAGTCCAAGGTGTCGGTGAGCGAGCCGGTCTCTTTCCGCGCTCATCCTACCGCAAGATCTGGCCGGCGCCTCAGTCACCGCTGGCACCGGTCCCGCCCACGGTCAGCGCATCAACCCGCAGCGTCGGTTGGCCGACGCCGACCGGCACGCTTTGGCCATCCTTGCCGCAGGTGCCGACACCCTCGTCGAGCTTGAGATCGTTGCCGACCATGCTGACGCGGGTCAGCACATCGGGTCCGTTGCCGATCAGCGTCGCGCCCTTGACCGGGCGGCCGATCTTGCCGTTCTCGATCAGATAGGCCTCGCTGGCCGAGAAGGTGAACTTGCCGGAGGTGATGTCGACCTGGCCGCCGCCGAAGTTGGCCGCGTACAGCCCCTTCTCGACCGAGGCGATGATCTCGCCCGGATCATGGTTGCCGGCGAGCATGTAGGTGTTGGTCATGCGCGGCATCGGCAGATGCGCATAGGACTCGCGGCGGCCGTTGCCGGTGGGCGCCATGCCCATCAGGCGGGCGTTGAGCCGGTCTTGCATGTAGCCGACCAGGATGCCGTCTTCGATCAGGGTGGTGCAGTGGGTCGGTGTGCCTTCGTCGTCGATGTTCAGCGAGCCGCGGCGACCGGGCAGGGTGCCATCGTCGACGACGGTGACGCCCTTGGCGGCGACGCGCTGATTGAGCCGGCCGCTGAAGGCCGAGGTGCCTTTGCGGTTGAAGTCGCCCTCGAGCCCGTGGCCGACCGCCTCGTGCAGCAGCACGCCGGGCCAGCCAGCCCCGAGCACCACGGTCATGGTGCCGGCCGGTGCCGGACCTGCTTCCAGATTCACCAGCGCTTGGCGCACTGCCTCGCGGGCGAAGCCGAGCGCGCGATCCTCGGCCAGCATCCAGCCCAGATCCAGGCGCGCGCCGCCACCGCTGTGGGCCTGCTCGCGGCGGCCGTTTTCCTCGACCACGGCAACCACGCTGAGGCGGATCAAGGGGCGCACGTCGGCGCTCAGCCGGCCATCGTCGGAGATGACGAGGATGGTGTCTTGCACCGCGACCAGGCTGGTCATCACCTCTTTCACGCGTGAGTCCATGGCGCGCGCCTCGGCGTCGACGCGGTGCAGCAGCTCGAGCTTGGCGGCATCGTCGAGGCTCTCGATCGGGTTCATCGGCTCGTAGAGGCGTTGCCTTGCCGGCATGCCGCTGCCGATGCTGACGGGGGCGGCACCGCCACCACGGGCGATGGCGCGCGCTGCGTCGGCGGCCTTGGTCAGGGCCGCGATCTCGAGTTCGTCAGAGTAGGCGAAGCCGGTCTTCTCGCCGCTGATGGCGCGCAGGCCGGCGCCTTGCTCGATGTTGAAGCTGCCGTCTTTGACGATGCCGTCCTCAAGCATCCAGGATTGCAGCCGGCTGCTCTGAAAGTAGACGTCGGCGGCGTCGATCGATGGGCTGCGGAGCGCGCCGATCAAGCGATCGAGGTCGCTGTCGCCGAGGCCGAAGGGCGCGAGGATGCTCTGGCGGGCGATGTCGATGGAGTCGGTCATAAGATGAAGTTGTTCAGATCTCTGATGCGGCAGGCATGCAACCGCTGCGGCGGTCGGCATTCTCGCCCGTGATGAAAGGAGTTGGGAGGTCAGCGTCGATTTTTCCAGTCGCCGCGAGCTGCGGCCAGGGATTGGGACTTGTTGGCTGTAGGCCGCAGGCATCTGAGCAAGATGCCAATCTGGGGCGCCTGATGGTGCGTGAAGGCTGCGCAAAGGCTGCGCAAAGGCTGCGCGGTAAGACCGCTAAAACGGCGGTCGTCAATCAACGGCACTTCAGGCGTCGATGCTCGAGCACCGGAAAGGTGCGGCGGATCGAGGCCTGGCGGTCGCGGTCGAGCGCGCAGCAGATCTGGCCCCCTCCGCGCTCGATCTGCGCCAGCACGTTGCCCCAAGGGTCGACGATCATGCTGTGTCCGTGGGTCTCGCGGCCGCTGAGATGGTAGCCACCCTGAGCGGCGGCGACCACATAGGACAGGTTCTCGATGGCGCGGGCGCGGATTAGGGTCTCCCAATGCGCCTTGCCGGTCAGCGCGGTGAAGGCGGCGGGGATGGCGAGGATCTCAAGGCCGCTGTCGAGCATCCGGCGGGCGGCCTCCGGGAAGCGCAGATCGTAGCAGACGAGGACGCCGAGGCGGCCAAAGGGAGTGTCGATCACCAGGCTCTGATCCCCAGGCTCGATCGTCGCCGACTCCTGATAGCGTTCGTCGGCGTCGGGCAGTACCACATCGAACAGGTGCATCTTGTCGTAGCGCGCGACCCGATCGCCTTGGGCGTTGTAGATCAAGGTTGCCGAGCGCACTCGCGCTGGGTTAGTGGCGCGCAACGGGATGGTGCCGCCGACGATCCAGACGCCATAGCGCAGCGCCGTCTTGGCGAGAAAATCCTGCAGCTGGCCGCTGCCATTGGACTCGACCAGTGCGAGCATGTCTTGATCTTGCTTGCCCATGAAGGCAAAGTTTTCCGGCAACACCACCAAGCCGGCGCCGGCCTTGGCGGCGAGGCCGATGAGGCGCTCAGCTTCGATGAGATTAGCGGTCGTGTTCGGGCCGGAGGCCATCTGCACGGCGGCGAGCTTGGAGGTTTCGCTCATAAGGGCTCAAACGGGTCAAATTTTGGTAACCATAGCACCACCAGCCTTGTGGCCGCGATTGGTGTGTTCCGGTTGGTGTGTTTCGATTAGCGTGTTTTGTCTGCTGCCGATTGCTGAAGCTCGAGCTGCAGTGCATCGCGCATGGGCGCGGTTGTGGATCGATCGGCTAGTGATCATCCTAAAAAGAGCATTTCAACCGCAGATGACGCAGATTAACGCAGAGATTTCACTACATTGCAGATGATCATTGCTTCACCTGTTGGGTGGCCTTGCTAGAACTGCTAAGACCTTGTTATATATTATTTTAATCTGTGCGCACCTGCGTCATCTGCGGTTTATAGGACCATCCTAATGATCATCTAGGAACGGACTGATCGGGTTTTCTGGGCTTGATGGTGCCGCCTCCTTGGCCTTGTCTTGCTGGGCATTGATCGCGCTTGGGTCATCAGCCGTGCTCGGATCTTCGACGAAGAGATTGCCGATCGACGGCGAGCCCACCGTATCCATGCGTTGTATCACCGGATCACGCCAGGGGCCGGAGACCTGATAGGCATAGCGTCCGAGTCGTTCGACGGCGCCATCGGTGACCTTGTCTGCGAGAAACACTGCGGCTCCGACCACGGGTCCACCCGCCATAGCGCTGGCAAGCGCAAGACCAACGCCGATCTTGGGCGTGACCTCGACCTGTTGGTCGAGCAATCCATCCACTAGATTGGTCCGGCCAGTGATGCGGATGTCGGCAGGTGGGGCCAGGATGCTGAGCTCGCGGATGCTCGCGATGCCGCTGCCAATCGTGATCTCCCCGTTGATGCGGTCGAAGCTGAAGCCATCGTCGAAGACGTCGCTAAAGTCGAGGCTGAGCCGGCGACTGAGGGCGCTGGTGTTGAGGATACCGAGCATGCGGCCGACGCCGGGCTCCATATCGAGCATCCGACCTGAGCCGATCTGGATTTCAATCAAGCCTCGCGCACGGGCCAGGGAGAATGCATCAGGACCACCGGGCCAGCTGAGCGCGAGCTGCAGCTCGCCGGGTGCGGCGCTCAAGGCGCTATAAAAGCCAGTATCACGCAAGAGTTCGCCGATGGCGTTGCTGTCGGCGCTGAGCTTCAGCGACGATTCGATGTAGTCGGTCGCGTCGATCAACCAGTCGCCGCTGCCTGTTGCCTCGACGTGAGGGCCGCTTAGGGACAGGGTCTCAAAGCGCACCCCGTTTAGGGTCGGTTGGCTCTGGATGTGGAGCCGTCCGAGCAGGTCCTTGCCGTAGCGCAGTTGCGCGATTTGGAGGTCGAGGCGGCCAAACGCTCGGGGATCGGCCCGCGAAAGGCGCTTGGGCTCGGTGCTGACGGCATCCTGCACTGAGTCCTGCTCGGCATCTTGCCCGGCATCCAGGTCGGCAAAGATCGGTTCCAGGTCTAGCTGCTCAAGGCGGATCTGCAGCGGTTGCGCGTCATCAGCCCTGCGCGCCGGCAGCCTGATCTGGCTGTCGCCGGTCTGCTCAGCGCTAAAGCCAATGTCCCAAGCGCCTGCTGTCTGAGGGGTCAGGACCGCCTCGACAGCATTCAGTCGCAAGGCGCCGACGTCCAGCGCTTCAACCCGCAGTTGGAGCGGTAACAGCCGGAGCCCGGCATGATCAGGGTCACCTTGCAGAGCCTTGAGGTCGGCCTCGCTCAGCCAGCTCAACCAGGGGTCGAGCGCCAAGCGCTCGAGTGCGCCGCCAATCTGGATCGATCCAACCCGGGGTAGGGTCGTCGGCTGGCCGTTTAGATCGATGGCCAACCGCGGCAGCAGGATGGAGCCATCGGGCTGGCGATCGATCTCCAGCAGGCCGCCAAGCGAGCCATACTCAAGCTGGAGGTTGAGCGGCCATTGGTCTTGGAACCGCCCGCTCAGCGTCAGGTTGCGCTGCTCGCTCGTCGGCTTGCCGATGGGGTCGGGTAGCGAGAGCGTGACCCCCTGGAGATCTGAGCTGAACGTAAAATCGATGGGTGGTTTCGGTTGCGCGGCATCGCGGTTGTTGAGCGTCAGGCCGAGGCGCCAATCTAGCCTGCCGCTGACGAGCGACCAGAGGCTGCTCGGTAGGCTCTCGGCCAGGCGCTCTACGGCTGTCCGGCCCCGCAGGTCGATCTGGGTGCGGCCATCGTCGGTGCCGCTGTCCAAGGTCTTCACGGCGATGTCAAGCCTCTGTTTGCCCAGCCGCGCCTGGATGCTGTCGCCCTCGATGCCGGTCTCATCGAAGCGCAGGCGGCCGGCGATCTGGTCGAACCTCAGTTCGGTGCCGTTGATGCTGAGCCCGCGGTCTTCGATGCCCTCGTCCTGGTCAGCGCTGGCGTCCCACAGCAGCTCGCCAGCGTAGCGAAAGGGCAGGGTTTTGTTCAGTGGCACGCCTAGCTGCAACTGGAGGCCCCCGGAGCCACTGACCTCGACCGCCGATGCCAGGCCGCCGAGCTGATGCGCCAATGGCGAGGTTGCTAGCACATGCATCCCATCGGCTAGGGGGCCTTCGCCGCGGGCGTCGATCTCCAGGTAGCTGGGTTGCCACAGGTTGGACAGGCTGACGCGTCCAGCATCGATGCGGCTGTTCAAGATCTCGGCGCTGGGGACGTCGATCTCGAGGCTCCGGTTCTCGAAGCGCAGCGTAGCGGCCAGTTGTTGGAGGGGCGGCCAGCTCAGTGGAGGGGTTTGTTCGGCGCTGCGCAGCCCGACCGTTGAGCCTGTCGGCTGCGCGGCCTCGCCATAGTCGAGCACGCCGTCGACCGCACGCAACACCAAGAGGAAGCGTCCCTCCTGGGCATCGAATGGGAATCGCTCGAGCGGTCCGCGCAACAGCAGATCCCCGGATTCCAGGCGACCATCGACAATCGCTCGCAACAGCCAGTCTTCTAGGCTGTCATCCATGATGCCGACGGGTAGCCATTGAGGAAGCGCTGCGATGCTGCCGTTTCGGAAATGCGTGTGCAGATCGAGAAAGGGATTGACGCCGGATGGATGCAGGCAAAGGCTGAGGCGGCTGAGGCTGTCGAAATGCTGGGTGTTGGCGCTGAACGCCTGGGTCCAGAGGTGGATGGAGCCGGCGGGCATCCTGCGCCAAGCGAACTGGCCATCGACATGAGTGAATGCCTGTGGTTGCGCGAACAAGGGCCGCAGGTCAAGGCGGACGTTGCTGCCGCTGAGATGGGCATAGCCACCCTGGGGGCCGAGATCGATGCCGATATCGAGGCCGGAGAGCGCCGGGATAGCAGTGCCCGTGGAAGTCTCGGGCGATGGGTTGAGCGACGGATCGGGCATTGGATCGAGCGACGGATCGGGGGCGATCTCGGACGCGATCTCGGGCGCGATCCTGAAGTCTTCGATCTCAGCGCTGAGACGCCAGTCGCTTATTCTCAGTGATGACCAGTTGGTCTCAACCTGTTTGGGATGACGACTCGACGGATGGCGAGGCGGTTGTCCGCTGTCGCTGGTGCCGGTGTGGGACGATGCGCTGGGGGCGATTCGATGGTCTGATGACTGTTCTGCTAGGAGGCTCGTTCCTGCTAGCGAAATCGGCGCTTTCGGTCTCAGCTGGAGATGAACAGCAAGATTTCGGCCTAGGCCTTGGAGCCGGCCCTGAGCCAGCGCCTTGATCGGGTCGGGCAGATCGGGCACTAGGGTCGCTATGGCCTCGGCGATGGGGCCGAGATCGAGTGTACCGATGGCGGCGAACAGGTCAAGGCTGGGCGAGGGCGATGTGGCGTTGATGCCTGTTGATTCCGGTGTCTGAGTTTGGATTGGCGTTACTGCATTGCGGGCGCTCAGGCTGGCCCTCGTCGGCGTCAGCCCTATGCGGTTTCCGAAGGGCAGTTTGAGATCGCTGAGGTCCAGCCGCCAGCCCTGCACTTGGCGCTGCCAGTGGGCGAATCCCGCGAGGTCGCCCAGCTTCACCGCGCGCCCTTGTTGGTCGTTGTGCAAGCTGAGCCTGTCGGTGCCGAGCCCGTCGACGTTGAATCGCGTCCAGGATGTCATCAGTCGCCCCTGCTCGAGCTGATTCCAACTCTCCATCCGAAAGCGGCTTGTCTTGAGGCGCCACTGAACGGGCAATAGTCCAGCTGCGGCCAGCCCAAGATCATCCCCCTCGGCGTTCAGATAGAGGCGTCCGGACCAACGCTCGGGATGCCCTGGTGGACCCTCAAGCTCGCCTAGGATCTCGAGCCTGACTGCCTGACCTAGCTTTCGGTGCGCAGTCGCATCTGGTGCTGGGGGATTGAGCGCAAAGGGGTTGAGTGCAAAGGAATCGAGTACAAGCGAATCGAGTACAGGCGTATCGACTTCGAACGCCCGTAACCGCAGGTTATGTTGTTGGTCTTGATTCGTCAGCTCGGCGATTTCGATGAAGAGGCTTCGAGCTGGGGTCTCTGAGCCCTGGTCACGCCAGCTCAGTGTGCTGTCGAGCAGCCGGAAGCGTCCCTCGCGGAGGAAGAAATCGAGCGCCTGGGCGTCGTTGCCCCGCATCGAGTCCAGGCCGCGCAGGCGAAGACGGCCATTGGCGTCGCGCAGCACTTGCAGTTCGGCGCCGACCAGACTGATGGCCGCGATCCGCGCACCTCGCGCCCTGAGCGTGGCCAGCAGATCTAAGTCGAGAGTCAGCGTCCGCGCGGCGAGGAGCGTTTGGTTTTGGGTGGTTGAGTGAGAATGCGAGTGCGAGTCCGCGGGGGCTAGGAGTCGTGCATCGGCAAAGCTGAGCCTTGGCATCAGACCGCGGAGCTGGATCGAGAGGGCGCCAACCTCAACCGCCACGCCCAGATTGTCCCCAATGCGCCCAATCAGCGTCTCGCGCACTCTGTCTGCGTGCGGCAATAGCAGCCGAGCGAGGATGGATAACAGCGCAAGCAGGATGATGGTTGTTGCGAGCCCAGCCAGTGTGGTGCTCAAGAGTCGTTGGAGGATTCGCGTCATCTCGCCATTGTTGAAGTCAGGCTTTCTTGGCTGCTGCTCTGGCGTCTTGGGCGCTCAGGCGGTATCGCCGTTCACCCTAGCTCGCGGATACGAACATACCCTGGAATCTGAGCTTTTGGGGTCGTGTTGTCCGACGCTCAGCTTGAGCGGTTATTGGGCTGCGCATGAGCTGCGTTCTGGATTGCGATCGGCCTTGCGCTTAGATCAAGACCACATCGTACTGCTCCTGGGTGTAGAGCGACTCGGCCTGTAGCTTGATCGGCTTGCCGATGAACTCCTCGAGCTCGGCGAGATGGCCAGATTCCTCGTCCAGTAGTCGGTCGATCACCTCTTGCGAGGCCAGGACTAGCAGTTGCTCGACCTCGAATTGGCGTGCCTCGCGCAGGATCTCGCGGAAGATCTCGTAGCAGGCGGTTTCCGCGGTCTTGAGCGAGCCGCGCCCATTACAGCAGGGGCAAGGCTCGCAGAGGATATGCTCGAGCGATTCGTGGGTGCGTTTGCGGGTCATCTCGACGAGTCCGAGCGCCGAGACCTCGGTGATGTGAGTCTTGGCGTGATCGCGCGCGAGGCATTTCTCGAGCGCACGCAAGACCTGGCGCTTGTGCTCCTCATCGGTCATGTCGATGAAGTCGATGATGATGATGCCGCCCAGGTTGCGCAGCCGCAATTGCCGGCAGATCGCCTGCGCCGCCTCAAGGTTGGTCTTGAAGATGGTCTCCTCGAGGTTGCGATGGCCGACGAAGGCGCCGGTGTTGACATCGATGGTGGTCATCGCCTCGGTCTGGTCGATCACCAGATGGCCGCCGGACTTCAGCTGGACCTTGCGCTGCAGGGCCTTCTGGATCTCATCCTCGACGCCGTAAAGATCGAACAGTGGCCGCTCGCCGCCATAATATTCGATGCGGTCGACGATCTCCGGGATGTACTTGACTGCGAAGGGCCGCGCCTTGTCGACGGTGGCGCGCGAGTCGATGCGCACGCGTTCCACCTCTGGGGTCACCAGATCGCGCAGTGCGCGCAGTGCCAGTGGCAGGTCGTCGTGGATCAGGCCAATCTCGGAGGTGCTATCGGCGCGCTCGCGGATACCGCTCCAGAGCTTGGCCAGGAAGGCCATGTCGCGGCAGAGGTTGTCGTCGCTGACCGTCTCGGCGGCGGTGCGGGCGATGTAGCCGCCGATGCCCTCATGGGTATCGACATAGGCCTGCAGCACCTCGCGCAGCCGCTTGCGCTCGTCGTCGTCCTCGATCTTCTGCGAGACGCCCGTGTTGCCAAGGCGCGGCATGAAGACCAGGTAGCGTGAGGCAATCGAGATATTCGTGGTGAGCCGCGCCCCCTTGCTGCCAAGCGGGTCTTTGACCACCTGCACCAAGATGGGGTCGCCTTCCTTCACCAGACTGTTGATGTGCTCGCTGCGAGTCTCGCCAGCAGAGGTCATGATGTCCGAGGCATGCAAGAAGGCTGCTCGATCGAGGCCAATCTCGACGAATGCGGCCTGCATGCCGGGCAGTACGCGGCAGATGCGCCCGCGGTAGATGTTGCCGACCAAACCGCAGCGCTCGGCGCGCTCGATGATGATCTCCTGTACCACACCATTCTCGACGACCGCGACGCGGGTCTCCGGTGGCGTAATGTTGATCAGGATCTCTTCGCTCATCGTCGGGCCGCAGGCTGTGCGGCGGTGTGGCTCAGTGGCATCGGTGGTGACCTCTCTGTGGTTCTAGGTATTGTTGTTCTACGCATGGTTGTTCTTAGCATTGTGGTTCTAAGCTGCATTCGACAGGGCTTGTGGCGAGAGGTTTGATCAAGTGCCCATTGTCATCAGTCAGTACGCGAGCGGATTGAGACCTTGTGCGCGCAGCAGTGCCGCGGTTTCAAACAGCGGCAGACCGACAACATTGCTGTAGCTGCCGCGGATCTGCTCGACGAAGATCGCCCCCCGGCCCTGCACCGCATAGGCGCCGGCCTTGTCCCCTGGTTCGCCGCTCGCCCAGTAGGCGAGTGCCTCTCCCTGCGTGATCTTACGCATCCGGACCTCGGTCTCGACGATCAGCTGTTGCGGCTGCGGGCAGTGGCGCGCCCGCGGCCTGCTGTTTGGAATAGGCTTTGGAGTCCGCTTTGGATTTGGCGCTAGCAGGCTGACCGCGGTGAGCACCCGATGACTGCGTCCAGACAGCAAGGCTAGCATCCACAACGCGGCTTCAGCATCTGCGGGCTTACCCAGGATCTGCCCATCGATGACGACCGCGGTGTCGGCAGCGAGAAGCGGCCTGCTGACGAGCCCGTTCAAGCTCGCCCAGCCGGCCTGCGCCTTGGCCTGTGCAATGCGCGCCACATAGGCTTCCGGCGCTTCGTCCTCAATGGGCGTCTCGTCGGTGTCGGCAATCACCACCTCGGGCCTGAGCCCCAACTGCGCCAAGAGCTCGAGCCGGCGGGGGGAGCGTGACGCCAGGTAGAGGTCAGGGTAGAGAGCGGGGCAGAGGTCAGTGGCTGGCCCTCTGGCATCATCAGTCCAGTGTTCTGTCATGCCGATCCGCGGTGATAAGGGTGACCTTGGGTCAGGGTCCAGGCCCTGTACAGTTGTTCGGCGAGGATGACACGCACGAGTGGATGGGGAAAGGTCAAGGGCGAGAGTGACCAACGGCGTTCGGCGCGTGCTAAACAGTCGGCTGCGAGTCCGTCAGGTCCACCAACCAACATGGCGACATCGCGCCCGCCCGCCATCCAGACCTCGAGTTCGCGGGCTAGGTCTTCGGTGCTCCAAGCGCGCCCGCGAACGTCCAAGGCGACCACTAGCGCTGTACTCGGCGTCGCTTTCAACAGCCGCTCGCCTTCGTCTGCCAGGAGTCGGTTGCGCTCTGCCGGCGAGAGTTGCGGGCGTTGTCCGGGTTTGCTCCGTCCTCGCCCTAAGCCCTTGCCGCGCGCCGCAGGCTCGATCTCGGTCAGCGACAAGGCACAGCTAGGCGGTAAGCGCTTCGCGTATTCGGCAAAGCCTTCATCGACCCAGGCGGGCATGCGTCGGCCGACGCTGAGGAGTTGGATACGCATCTTGTTCCGGTAAACTGCTGCCCTTCAGCGTCAGCGCGGGATCGTGGCGGGCGCCGATCAGCGCTTGCGAAATCGTCTGAAGTAGGCGAGGATTCTCACTGTTTTCATTCAAAATACCAGAGGAGGTCGCGGTCGCGTCATGAGCAAGCCACTGGAGACCCGCATCCACGCCCCTATCGATCCGCTTGCCATCGGCGCGATTGGCAGCATACCCGGCGGCGCCTCTTTTGGCGTCGCTCGCTGCGCAATAAACGGGGTTCAGGGCGGAGGTCAAGCGGCGACAACGCCCAGAACCCGCATCCTGCTGTGGATGCTTGCCGTGTTGGCCTTGCTTGCTCTCGGCGGCTGCGGCGGTGATGCTAACTTGCGCGGCGATGCCGTCTCCAGGATTGAGTACGATACCAGTGGCCCGTTTCCGGTCCCGGAGGCGATCCAGCCCAACGTCGACTTCTGGCGCCACGTCTACGGTGTCTGGAGCCGCGGCCAGGTCGCCTTCCATGACAACGAGCACATGGGGGTGGTCTACGAGGTGGGCGAGCTGCCTGGCACGGTGCAGGAAGGCTACACCAATGAGCAGCGAGCCTGGGTCAAGTCGCGCGAGGCGATGTATCGGGATCAGCTGCGCTCACTGGAACGTAAGGTCCGCGAGCGCACACCGTTGACCTCAGCGGACAAAGAGCTACTGGCCAAGATCGAGCAGGGTGCCGGCAAGGGTGCGGTTTATGGTGCATCAGACCGGCTACGCAGCCAGCGCGGGGTGCGCGAGCGCTTCAAGCGCGGGCTTGAGATCAGTGGCCGATACGATACCTATTTCCGGCAGATCATGAGCGCCAAGGGCGTTCCGGATGACCTGGCCTATTTGCCCCACGTGGAGTCTTCGTTCCAGACCCATGCGCGCTCGAGTGTCGGCGCTGCCGGGATCTGGCAGTTCATGCCGGCGACTGGGCGTGAATACGGGATGCGGGTCGATCGTAACATCGATGAGCGGCTTGATCCGATTACCTGTGCTGATGGTGCCGCGCGTTATCTGTCTGCCGCGCATCGTAAGCTCGGCAGCTGGCCGCTGGCGATCACCTCGTACAACCACGGCAAGGGCGGTATGGCCAACGCCAAGGCCCAGTATGGCGATGACATCGGCAAGATCGTCAAACACTACAAGGGTCGAGCCTTTGGCTTTGCCTCGCGTAATTTCTACGCCTCCTTCGTCGCTGCGCGCGAGGTAGCGGATCATCCGAATCGCTATTTCCCAGAGGGGGTGAATTACGAGCAGCCCTGGTCCTATGAGCGCTTGGTGCTCCACAGCTCGATGCCGGCGCATCACGTTGCGAATCACTACGGCGTTTCGACCGCTAGCCTGGCGCGCGCGAATCTGCACTGGCGTGATCCGGCTGTTGATGGTCGGGCACAGCTTCCGGCCGGGAGTACGGTCTGGCTGCCAGCGGGCAGTACGCGCCGCGTTGCCGCCCATCCCCCGGCTTACCGAGATCGCATTAGCGTGCCTTCTACCGCGACCCTCGTGGTTCGCAACGATAGCGGCTCCGGAAAGCAGCAGGCCGCAAAGACGGGTACGGCGAGGCTGGCGAGTCGCTCCACGTCGACAAGCGTGCAGGCGCCCGCGGCCAAGCCAGCAAGCGCTAAACCGTCGGCGACAGCGGCAACGTCGACAGCTAAGTATCACGTTGTGAAACCGCAAGAGACCCTCTATCGCGTGGCGGTCACCAACGGCATCTCGGTCGATAAGCTACGCAAGCTCAATAAACTTGATCCGAATGACAACACCATCCGAGTTGGTCAGAAGCTGAGGGTGAGTGGCTGAAGCCCGCGGCGCGGTCATACACCGAGACCCCGAGCACATCGGCCGGCAGCATGTCGCTGGTGAACTGGATGCGCGCATACTGCAGACCCAGCAGGCGCGCGAGTAGATGCGCGAGGGTGGTCTTGCCAACCCCCGGCAGGTCTTCGATCAGCAGATGACCACCGGCGAGTAGGCAGACGAAGGCCAGCTTGATCTCATGGGGCTTGCCGAGGATCACCGAGCCGGCGGTCTCGATCAGTGTCGCGAATGGGTTTGCGCGGGAGCTGCGATGCTCGCCTGTGGAAGGAATGAGGCGAGCGGGCTTGGTTGCCTGGTTGTCTGCAAAAGTCATCGCTGATTCCTGAGGTCATCAACCCCTAGTCTAGCCGCTGTGGGTGTTGTGATAGGGAAACGCAAGCCTGACTGCGAGGCACCGGCAGACTCAACCGGAAAGACCATCGCCGCGATCCTCATCCTCATCCTCACTGCTCACTGCTCACTGCTCACTGCTCACTGCTCACTGCTCACTGCTCACTGCTCACTGCTCACCGCTCGTGCGAACGCCTGTCTCGGCTGCCGCCGCCAAAAGTAGCCATCCCAGCCCGAACGGGGTTGGTGACGCTCGTGTTCAATCGCTTTCGCCAATGGCCTTTGGTATCGTCATGCCCACTGCATGAGTCTGTTTAATGAGATGGGCTCAAGCGCACCGAGGAGGGTCCGAGATCATGTCACCACCTGCCATCGCCCTGACCGATCAGCACAGGATCGGTCTCGACCTCGATCCACCCGCTGGCACACGGGTCAGCGAAGCCGATTATTGGGCCTATTACTACGAGCACGAGAACAGCTACGAATGGAACGACGGTGTCCTGGAGGTCAGGCCGGTGTCCGATACCTTGACCCTCAGTGTCTACCACTGGCTGCTGCAGCTGCTGCAGTTCTACCTCGATACCCACGACAACGCCCGCCTGACCGCGCTCGAGATGGGCTTTCGCTTGCGCCTCGTCGACAAGGTCGTCATCCGCAAACCGGATCTCGGGGTCGTGCTCGACAGCAACCCGATCCCGCTCGGCGACGATGACCGCTCCTACAAGGGCACCTTCGATCTCTGCGTCGAGGCGCTCTCCGACAGCACCCCGGCCGAGATCGCCCGCGACCCTGAGCAGAAGCGGCGCGAATACGAGGCCGCCGGGGTGCGCGAATACTAAATCCTCCACCACGAGCCGCTCGATCAGTGGATCTACTTCCTCAAACACGAAGAGATTCAGGGCGACTTCACCGCTCGCGGTCTGCAGCAGGCCAAGGATGAGTTGGATGTTCTCAAACTGCCAGAGCCCGAGCGCCGCGCCTACGCGGTGCTGACTGATGCCAGGCGCCCTTTAATCCGCGGGCGGGCAGTCCGCTCTAGCCGCCCGCACTCGCGTCTGATCGGGCTATCATCCTTGCCCCAGTTTCCAAGAGAGATCCACCCATGTTGGCAGAACAACAATACGACGTCATCGTCGTCGGTGGCGGTCACGCCGGCACCGAGGCGGCGCTCGCGGCGGCCCGCGCTGGCGCGCGTACGTTGCTGCTGACGCACAATATCGAGACCATTGGTCAGATGAGCTGCAATCCGGCGATTGGCGGCATCGGCAAGGGCCATCTGGTGCGCGAGATCGATGCCCTAGGCGGTTTGATGGCGCGCGCGACCGATCGCGCCGGTATCCAGTTTCGGGTGCTGAACCGACGCAAGGGGCCAGCGGTGCGGGCAACGCGGGCGCAGGCCGATCGCATGCGGTATCGGGCCGAGGTGCGGGCGGCCGTTGAGACCGCACCGAATCTGGATCTGTTTCAGCAGGCGGTTGATGATCTGCTGCTCGAGTCGGATGGTCAGGCCGAGCGCGTGGTCGGCGTGCGCACCCAGATGGGACTCGAGTTTCGCGCCCGCGCGGTGGTGTTGACGGTCGGCACCTTCCTCGGCGGCAAGATCCATATCGGGCTCAGCAACTATCAGGGCGGTCGTGCCGGTGATCCGCCGTCGAATGCGCTTGCCGAACGTCTGCGGGCATTGCCGTTTCGGGTCGAGCGGCTGAAGACCGGCACGCCGCCGCGCATCGCCGCGCGCAGCATCGACTATGCGCGGCTGGAAGAGCAGCCGGGCGATGATCCGGTGCCAGTGTTCTCCTATCTCGGCAGTGCCGCCGAGCATCCACGCCAGGTCAGCTGCCATATCGCCCGCACCACCGAGCGCACGCATGAGATCATCCGTGGCGGGCTCTCGCGCTCACCGATGTATTCGGGGGTGATCGAGAGCATCGGCCCGCGCTACTGTCCGTCGATCGAGGACAAGATCGTCCGCTTCGCCGACAAGACCTCGCATCAGATCTTCGTCGAGCCCGAGGGCCTGGAGAGCGGCGAGATCTATCCGAACGGCATCTCAACCAGCCTGCCGTTCGACGTGCAGCACGCGCTGGTGCGCTCGATCCCCGGTTTCGAGCAGGCGCATCTGACCCGGCCCGGTTATGCGATCGAGTACGACTTCTTCGATCCGCGCGATCTCTCGCCCTCGCTCGAGACGCATTTCGTGCCGGGGCTGTTCTTCGCCGGCCAGATCAATGGCACCACTGGTTACGAGGAGGCGGCGGCGCAGGGGTTGCTCGCAGGCGTTAACGCCGCACGGCAGGTACAGGGGCTGGAGCCCTGGTCGCCGCGTCGTGATGAGGCCTATCTGGGCGTGCTGGTCGATGACTTGATCACCCGCGGCACCAATGAGCCCTATCGGATGTTCACCAGCCGCGCTGAGTATCGGCTGATGCTGCGCGAGGACAACGCCGACCTTCGCCTCACCGAGACCGGGCGCAGGCTTGGGCTGGTGGACGATGTGCGCTGGCAGCGTTTCGAGGCCAAGCGCGAGGCGATTGAGCAGGAGCAGCAGCGGCTGCGTGCCTGCTGGTTGCGGCCGGGAACCGATCTGGCAGCGGAGGTCGAGCAGCGGACCGGCGAGTCGATCAGGCGCGAGGTTCGCGCGCTGGAGTTATTGGCCCGGCCGGCGGTCAGCTATCTCGACCTGGTTGTCTGCGAGGGTATCGGTGATCCGCTCGCTGTGTCTGCGCGGTCATCGCCAACAGGTTCTTACCATGCCGACGCTGACGCCATGCTGAATGAGCATGAAGCTGCAGCGGAGCCGGTTAGCGGGCCAGTTGCCATGTTCTCTGATCAAGAAGGCGCTTGCGGAGCGGCAGCCGTGCCTCGCGCCCTGTGTCATCCGGATGCAGCAGCGATCGCCGAGCAGGTTGAGATCCAGGCGGCCTACGGTGGCTATCTTGCGCGACAGTTGGATGAGGTTGAGCGTCAGCGTGGGCAGGAGGCGCGCTCGCTGCCGGTCGATTTCGATTACGAGAAGGTGCGCGGCTTGTCGTCCGAGGTCTCGGAGAAACTGCGGCGGGTGCGACCGACAACCCTGGGCCAGGCGGCGAGGATTCCCGGGGTGACGCCGGCGGCGGTCTCGCTGCTGCTGATCCATTTGAAGCGTCTGAGTGCTTGATGTGTCGATCAGTAGAACGGGGACTGATGCGGTTGATGCAGCCGAGCTACGTGAGCGTTTAGCCTCGGGCCTGGCGGCGATGGCGCCAGTGATTGCTGAGACAGTAGATGAGACGGCGCGCGGTCAGTTGGTGAAATATGTACAGTTGCTCACGCGTTGGAATCGGGCCTATAACCTCACTGCGGTGCGCGATCCGCGCGAGCAAGTGCCGCGTCATCTGCTCGATAGTCTGGCGGTTTTGCCTTGGGTGGTGCGCGGGCCGGTGCTGGATCTTGGTACCGGGGCCGGGCTGCCCGGCATTCCGCTCGCGATTGCCCGGCCGCGGCTGGCGTTTACGCTCCTAGACAGCAATGGCAAGAAGACGCGATTTGTGCGCCAAGTGGTGCTCGAGCTCGGGCTGAAGAACGTCGTTGTCGTCCAGGCTCGGCTTGAGGCATACCAGCCTGAGCAGAAATTCGCTACCATTGTCGCCCGCGCTCTATCCTCGCTGGCGAGTCTTTGGGTGAATGCTCGCGGCTTGGCGATTGCCGACGGACGTCTGTTGGCGCTCAAGGGGCCTCTTGCCGAAGATGAGCTCGCGGCACTGATGGCGCGCGCCGACGTCGATTCCGAGGCTTCATCGTCTGTCAGCGCAGGTGTTGTTGCGCAACCACGTATCCATCCCCTCGTTGTTCCGGGCGTCGACGGCGAGCGTTCTCTAATCGAGGTTCCCCTCGGCGGCAGTACCCATGGCTAGTATCAAAACCATTGCCATCGCCAATCAGAAGGGCGGTGTCGGTAAGACCACCACGGCAGTCAATCTGGCCGCATCCTTAGCCGCCATTGGTCGGCGGGTGCTCTTGATTGATCTGGACCCACAAGGCAACGCGACCATGGGCGTGGGTGTCGATAAGAACGCGCTCGAGCTGACCGGCTGTGATCTGCTGATGGGCCAGGCACCCTTCGCCGATTGCCTTGTGCGCTTGGATGCGCCAGCGCCGGGCTTCGATCTGCTGCCTTCGAACGGCGATATGACGGCCGCTGAAGTCGGGCTGATGCAGTCTGACAAGCGTGAACGGACCTTGGCGGATGCGCTGGCTGATGTGGCGGGTGCCTATGAGATCGTGCTGATCGATTGTCCACCCTCGCTGAATATGCTGACGGTGAATGCCTTGGTGGCCGCTGACGGGGTCATGATCCCGATCCAGTGCGAGTATTACGCATTGGAAGGACTCTCGGCATTATTGGATACGGTGGAGCAGATTCGGGGCAGCCGCAATGCCCGGCTCCGCATCGAAGGGATCGTTCGCACCATGCATGATCCGCGTAACAATCTGGCCAATCAGGTGTCGACCCAGTTGGTGACTCACTTCACCAATGAGGTCTATCGCACCATCATCCCGCGTAATGTGCGTCTGGCCGAAGCGCCCAGCCATGGGCTGCCGGCACTGCTCTACGACCGCAGCTCGCGCGGCTCTGTCGCCTATCAGGCATTGGCGAGCGAGGTCTTGCGGCGTCGGGAGCGCAGTGCGAACGCGGCCTAGCGGCCTGCGACGCTATTGTCTCGCGTCTCGCTATCGTCTTGCTACCTTGGAGCCTCAGTGCCGATGACAGCCGCAAAGAAGAAAGGATTGGGCCGGGGGCTCGACGCCTTGCTCGGGGGCGCGCGTGAGGCCGGCGTGCAGCTGTCTGGCGCCGAGCAGGCACCGTCCGACGCTGAGGCGCTGACAGTTCCGGTGACCGGTGAACGGGTGCGCGATCTGGCGTTGGATCAGATCCAGCGCGGGCGGTATCAGCCGCGGCGTGATTTCGATGAGGAGCGCATGCGCGAGCTGGCCGATTCAATCGCGGCCCAGGGCGTGATCCAGCCTATCGTGGTTCGTCCCGTTGAGCCGGGTCGCTATGAGATCGTCGCAGGAGAGCGCCGTTGGCGTGCGAGCCAGCAAGCCGGACTCGATCGTATCCCGGTGGTGGTGCGTGAGGTCACCGAACAGGCCGCGCTGGCGATCGCGCTGATCGAGAACATTCAGCGCGATGATCTCAGTCCGCTGGAAGAGGCGGGGGCGCTCCGTCGCTTACTTGAGGAGTTCGGACTCAGTCATCTGCAGGTAGCTGAGGCAGTGGGTAAGTCGCGTAGTACGGTGACGAATCTGCTGCGCCTGCTCGAGCTGGAAGATGCAGTCAAGGCCTTCTTGGACGAAGGTCGTCTGGAGATGGGGCATGCGCGGGCCCTGCTTGGCTTGCGTGGTGAGTCGCAGCTGATCGCAGCGCGGCAGGTGGTCACCCAGGGTCTTTCGGTGCGCGACACCGAGCGTTTGATTCGTCGCATGCAAGCCGATGCCGATCATCCTGCGCCGAGTCGCGCAGAGCCCGCTCCAGACCCAAACATTCGCCGGCTTCAGGACGATCTGGCCGAGCGGTTGGGAGCGCGGGTGGCGATTCAGCACGGCACCAAGGGGACGGGGCGGCTGGTGATCAACTACAACAGTTTGGACGAGCTCGACGGCATCCTGGCACATATCCGCTAGCCACCAGGGCCATAAGCGATCTCGATACCTCCTATCGACACAAGACCATTTGCCCTCTCGATGCCGTGGCTCCATTGGATGTTGTGCGCTGATTTTAATGGCTTTTCTGCTTAATTCCGAAGGCGTTGAGGAGGCTTGGAGGACGCTGTTTCGGCCTCGCGAGCAGGGCTCGAACGTCTATCGGCGTTGACCGGAATATTCAGCAGAACTTATACTTCTCGAGCTTTAGGAGGGCGGCCGCATTTCAACCCAAGCGGATAGTCTGAATTCTCCAGACCGCGTGCAGCTCAAACGGTTGCTTGTCTGGCAGGTGGTCGTAACGGTCGTGGTCGTTTTGGTCGCCTTCTGGTTCGGTCTGGACGCACTGTATTCAGCCGCCGTTGGCGCTGGTGCCTGCCTCCTTTCGAATTGGTACTTCGCGTACCGCGTCTTTCAGCGCTATCAAGCACGAGAGCCGGGTCAACTACTCGCTCGCATCTATGGGGCCGAGTTCGCGAAGATTGCAATTGCCCTAGCCGTTTTCGGCCTGGCGTTTGCGCTGCTGGACCAGCTAAGACCGTTGGCGTTGTTTGGCGCCTACCTAGCGGTTCAATGGGTGCCGGCTGTGCTCGCGCAGCGTCCGGATGCACGCTCGAATAGCTAAAGAAGAGATCTCATCGATGGCCACCGCAGAGCTCACCGCTAGCGACTACATCCAGCATCATTTGACCAACCTCACCTTGGGTTGGCTGCCAGATCATGGACTGGTCTTCGCGCACAATGCTGAAGAGGCCGCCGCCATGGGGTTCTGGGCATTACATGTCGACAGTTTGCTGTGGTCGATCGGCCTTGGCTATCTCTTCCTGCTCGGTTTTCGCAAGGTGGCTGAGAATGTCACCGCTGGTGTCCCAGGCAAAGCGCAGAACTTCGTTGAGTGGATCATCGATTTCGTCAACGAGAACGTGCGCGGCTCATTCAGCGCAAAAAACGACATCGTCGCTCCGTTGGCCCTGACCATCTTCGCCTGGGTCTTCCTCATGAATCTGATGGACCTGGTGCCCGTGGATCTGATTCCCTGGGCTTTTGGTCAGTTCATGGGGCTGTTCGGCGCCGATCCGCATCATGTCTTCATGCGCGTCGTGCCGACCACTGATCCCAACATCACCTTCGGCATGGCGCTGGCTGTCTTTTTCATGGTGCTGTACTACAGCATCAAGATTAAAGGTGTGGGCGGCTTCGTGGGTGAGTTGACCCTGCATCCCTTCGGCAAGTTCGGCATTCCTGCCAACCTGATCCTGGAAGGCATTAGCCTGCTGTCGAAACCGCTCTCGCTCTCGCTGCGACTGTTCGGAAACATGTACGCCGGTGAGATGATCTTCATCCTGATTGCGCTGATGTACGGCCACAATATGGTACTTAGCCTCGGTGGCGGTGCGCTGCAATTGGCCTGGGCGATCTTTCATATCCTGATCATCACCCTGCAGGCCTTTATCTTCATGGTGCTGACCATCGTCTACCTCGACATGGCGCATCAGACCGATCACTGATCTTTCCTTTCACTGATCTTTTCGATCACTCAACGCTCTCCCGAGGGGAATTCAAATGGAAATCGCAGAAGCTCTTGTCATCGTTGCGGCCGGTCTGATGCTGGGTCTTGGTGCTATCGGCGCTGGTGTTGGCATCGGCGTGCTTGGCGGCCGTTTTCTGGAAGGTGCTGCCCGCCAACCCGAGCTGATCCCGATGTTGCGCACGCAGTTCTTCATCGTCATGGGTCTGACCGACGCGCTGCCAGTCATCGCCATCGCGATGGGTCTGTACGCGATGTTCGCACTCTGATCTCGTCTCGTCCCGGACGGACAGCAACGCTCACCGCGCGTCCCCCAACGAGGCTATAGGATGAACATCAATCTGACCCTAATCACCCAGATGATCGCCTTCGCGGTCTTCGTGGCGTTTTGTATGAAGTATGTCTGGCCGCCGATCATGAAGGCGCTGGACGAGCGGGCGACCAAGATCGCCGAAGGCTTGGCGGCTGCCGAGCGCGGCCAACAAGAGCAAGAGATCGGACGGCAGAAGGCGCTCGAAGAGATGAAGGCAGCCAAGGCTAAGGCCGCTGATATCGTTGCGCAGGCGCAGAAGCGTTACAACGAGGTCATGGATGAGGCCAAGCGCGATGCGCAGGGCGAGGCTGATCGCATCAAGACAGCGGCCCATGCCGAGATCGAGCAAGAGACCAATCGGGCGCGTGAAGAACTGCGCGAGCGGATGGCGGCACTCGCCGTGGCCGCTGCCGAGAAGGTCTTGGAAAAAGAGATCGATGCCAGTGCGCACAAGGCGCTGCTCGAATCCTTCGCGAAACAGCTTTAGGACACGCCGATGGCCGGAGACAGCACAACCATCGCGCGACCCTACGCCGAGGCCGCCTTCGAGGTGGCCCGCGCCAGCCAGCAGCTCGATGCCTGGTCCGACGACTTAGCCAAGCTCGCAGCCATTGTTGCTGACCCGCAGGTCGCTTCACAGCTCGGGAACCCGAAGCTCAGCGATTCCGAGCTGGTTGATCTACTCTTTGCGGTCGCCGGCGAGGGGTTGAGCGTCGAGATCCAGAACCTAGTCCGTCTGCTCGCCGAGAATGAGCGGTTGACGGTTCTGCCTGACCTCGCGCGCCTCTACGAGGCTCGCAAAACAGCGATCCAGGGCGTTCGGCACATCCAGATCCGCAGCGCTTACGCACTGTCGGCTGCAGAGCAACAGACCCTCCAGTCGTCGCTGAAGCGCCACTTTGGCACTGAGGTCGAGCTGAGGGTCGAGGAAGACGCGAGCTTGATCGGCGGTCTCGAAGTCCGTGCCGATGACGTCGTCATCGACGGCTCGGTGCGCGGCAGGCTGCAGCAGTTGGCTAACGAATTGCAATTCTGAACGGGACACCGCCATGCAACTCAATCCCTCCGAGATCAGTGATCTCATCAAACAGAAGATCGAGCAGTTCGACATCAAGACCGAGGCGCGCGCCGAGGGAACGATTGTCAGCTTGACCGACGGCATCGTCCGCATCTACGGGCTCTCTGACGCTCAGTACTACGAGATGCTGGAGTTCCCGAATAATACCTTCGGGCTCGCGCTGAACTTGGAGCGGGACTCGGTGGGTGCCGTGATCCTCGGCGACTACACGCATCTCTCCGAGGGCGACTGGGCGCGCTGCACCGGGCGCGTGCTTGAGGTGCCCGTTGGCGAGGGCCTGCTTGGCCGCGTTGTCGATCCGCTCGGCACCCCACTGGACGGCAAAGGCCCAGTCGATGCGGCGGCTCAGTCGTCGATCGAGAAGATTGCGCCTGGCGTTATTGCACGGCAATCCGTCGATGAGCCCATGCAGACGGGCCTCAAGGCGATTGATGCGATGGTCCCGGTTGGCCGCGGTCAGCGCGAGCTGATCATCGGCGATCGCCAGACCGGCAAGACCGCGGTTGCGATCGATGCAATCATCAATCAGAAAGGCACCGGCGTTAAGTGTATCTACGTCGCCGTCGGGCAAAAGAACTCCTCGGTCGCCGCCGTGCAGCGCAAGCTCGAAGAGCATGGCGCGATGGAACACACCATCATCGTCCATGCCGGTGCGTCCGATTCGGCGGCGCTACAGTTCATTGCGCCCTACTCGGGCTGTGCGATGGGTGAGTACTTCCGCGACAAGGGCGAAGACGCGCTGATTGTCTATGATGATCTCACCAAGCAGGCTTGGGCCTATCGTCAGGTGTCACTGCTGCTGCGTCGTCCGCCGGGTCGTGAGGCCTATCCGGGGGATGTCTTCTACCTGCATTCGCGCCTGCTCGAGCGTGCCGCTCGGGTCAACGCGGACTATGTCGAGAAGGCGACCAATGGCAAGGTCAAGGGCAAGACTGGCTCGCTGACCGCGCTGCCGATCATCGAGACCCAGGCAGGCGATGTCTCTGCCTTCGTGCCGACCAATGTCATTTCGATCACCGATGGTCAGATCTTCCTCGAGAGTGATCTGTTCAACGCAGGTATCCGGCCTGCAATCAACGCCGGTCTCTCGGTGTCGCGTGTCGGTGGTGCGGCGCAGACCAAGATCATCAAGAAGCTAGGAGGCGGTATTCGTCTCGCACTGGCGCAGTTCCGCGAGCTGGCGGCCTTCTCGCAGTTCGCTTCCGACCTGGATGAGGCAACCCGCAAGCAGCTCGAGCGCGGCGAACGCGTGACCGAGCTGATGAAGCAGCTCCAATATCATCCAATGGGTGTTGCTGAGATGGCGGTCTCGCTGTTCGCGGCGAACGAAGGCTATCTGGATGACGTTGAGGTGAAGAAGGTCGTCGATTTCGAGCGGGCGCTGCAGAGCTACATGGCGAGCAGTCACAAGTCCCTGCTCGAGGACATCAACGCCTCCGGTCAGTACGATGAGGAGGTCCAAAACGCGTTCCATAGCGCGATCAAGGACTTCAAGGCCAACAACACCTGGTAGAGGGTGGATTTCCCAGCCTCCATTGAGGTGGCTGGGGTGGTTAGGCTAAACCGAGTAGAGGTCTGGCGTGAGCGCGTCCAATCGGACGCGCCCGCTCACATACGGAGCACGCAATGGCAGGCGCCAAAGAGATCCGCACCAAGATTTCGAGCATCAAGAGTACCCAGAAGATCACGGGTGCGATGGAGATGGTCGCGACCTCAAAGATGCGCAAGGCGCAAGAGCGTATGCAGGCCTCGCGTCCTTACGCAGAGAAGATGCTGCAGGTGATTCGTCATCTGGCGAAGGCATCGCCGGAGTACCGGCACAGCTTCATGGCCGAGCAGCGCGAGATCAAGCGCGTTGGCTACATCGTCGTCTCCTCCGATCGCGGCCTCTGTGGCGGCCTGAACAGCAACCTGTTCCGACGCCTAGTGGCGAATATCAAACAGCAGAAAGCGCAGGGCATCGAGCCGGTGTTCTGCACCATCGGCAGCAAGGCGCTGGGCTTCTTCCGTCGCTTTGGCGGCAAGGTCGAGGCGCAGGTCACCCAGTTGGGCGATAAGCCGCATATCGAGGATCTGATCGGCACCGTCAAGGTGATGCTGAACGCGTTCGAGAGCGGCGAGGTTGACGCGGTCTATGTGGTCTATAACGAATTCGTTAATACCATGACGCAGCAGCCGATGATCCGGCAGCTGGTGCCCTTGCAGGCCGGCGACGATGAGCGCCCGACCGGGCCGATCTGGGATTACATCTACGAGCCTGATGCCCGACTCGTTCTAGACAGCCTATTGACGCGCTACATCGAGTCGCTGGTCTATCAGGCTGTGGTCGAAAACGGTGCTTGCGAACAGGCCGCGCGTCGCGTCGCGATGAAGGCGGCGTCGGATAATGCCGGCGACCTGATCGACGAGCTCCAGCTCGTCTATAACAAAGCGCGCCAGGCGGCGATCACGCAGGAACTGTCCGAGATCGTCAGCGGCGCTGCTGCCGTTGGCTAGCGGCCGGCCTCGCTCGCGAGCTGTCAGGGCACAGGCTTCTGACCGCGACGGCAACCGACTTCAAGGTAAACACGCCCTTGCGAACAGCTGCAAGGCAGAACAGAGGAATCCGCTATGAGTTCCGGTAAGGTGGTGGAAATCATCGGCGCCGTCGTCGACGTTCAGTTCCCGCGCGACGCGATGCCCAAGGTCTATGATGCGCTTCAGGTTGACTCGACCGGGCTGACCCTAGAAGTCCAAGCACAGCTTGGCGACGGTGTCGTGCGCACGATCGCGATGGGCTCGACCGACGGCCTTAAGCGCGGCATCGACGCGAGCAACACCGGTGCGCCGATCTCGGTGCCGGTCGGCCCGAAGACCCTGGGTCGCATCATGGACGTGCTCGGCAAGCCAATCGACGAAAAAGGCGACATCGGCGCCGAGGAGTCTTGGCCGATCCATCGCGACTCGCCCTCGTTCGAGGAGCAGGCCGGAGCGACCGAGATCCTCGAGACTGGTATTAAGGTCATTGACCTGATCATGCCGATCGCCAAGGGCGGCAAGGTCGGTCTGTTTGGCGGCGCCGGCGTCGGCAAGACCGTCACCCTGATGGAGCTGATCCGCAACATCGGCGCCGAGCATTCAGGGTTCTCGGTGTTCGCCGGGGTTGGCGAGCGCACCCGCGAGGGTAACGATTTCTACCACGAGATGACCGAGTCCAACGTTTTGGACAAGGTGGCCTTGGTCTATGGTCAGATGAACGAACCACCGGGCAACCGTCTGCGCGTGGCGCTGACCGGTCTCACCATGGCCGAGTACTTCCGCGAGGAAGGCCGTGACGTACTGATGTTCATCGATAACATCTACCGTTACACCCTGGCCGGAACCGAGGTCTCGGCACTGCTCGGCCGCATGCCCTCAGCCGTGGGCTATCAGCCAACGCTGGCCTCTGAGATGGGCGCCTTGCAAGAGCGCATCACCTCAACCCACACCGGCTCGATCACCTCGTTCCAGGCCGTCTACGTGCCGGCGGACGACCTCACCGACCCCTCGCCCGCGACCACCTTCGCGCATTTGGACGCGACCCTGGTGCTCTCGCGTCAGATTGCTGAGTTGGGTATCTACCCGGCCGTGGACCCGTTGGATTCGACCAGTCGTATCCTCGATCCGAACATCGTTGGCCAGGATCACTATGACACCGCCCGTGCGGTACAGGGCACGTTGCAGCGCTATAAGGAGCTGAAGGACATCATCGCCATCCTGGGGATGGACGAGTTGTCCGAGGACGATAAGCTGATCGTCTCCCGCGCCCGTAAGATCCAACGCTTCTTGTCGCAGCCGTTCTTCGTCGCCGAGGTCTTCACGGGCTCGCCGGGTAAGTATGTCAGCCTCAAGGACACCATTGCCGGCTTTAAGGAGATCGTCGCTGGTGAGCACGACAGCCTGCCCGAGCAGGCCTTCTACATGGTCGGTTCCATTGATGAGGCCGTCGCCAAAGCGGAGAAGATGTGATCGCCACGCGGTCGCGGAGGGTCTGAATCATGGCAATGACTGTTCACGTCGACATCGTCAGTGCGGAGGGTGCGATCCACTCCGGACTTGCGGCGATGCTCTACGCCCCCGGCGAGATGGGCGAGCTGGGTATCGCGGCACGGCACGCCCCGCTGGTCACCCGGCTCAAGCCTGGTGATGTCCGGGTCGAAGACGAGCAGGGCAACCAAGAGCACTTTTACGTCTCTGGCGGCATGCTTGAGGTGCAGCCCGACATCGTTACGGTCCTGGCGGATACCGCGATTCGTGCCGAGAACATCGATGAGGCCAAGGCATTGGAGGCGAAACGCCGGGCGGAGGATGCGCTTGCAGGTCAAACCGCAGAGTTTGAGTATGCGAAGGCCCAGGCCGAGCTTGCCGAGGCCATCGCGCAACTTCGAGCCATCGAAAAGTTGCGGAAGATGAAGGGCTGAGAGGGGCGTCTATCCCTTTGTCCTGGTGATGCACCCCCGCCCTTGAGCGGGGGTGTTGCATTTTGGGGATTGAAAGCGATCTCGTCGTCGGGATAGGCGCAGCAGGAGGCGCCTGAGTTATCATCCCAACAAGCGCGGTTTGACCGCCGATAGCGTCGATGGGCGCAAATGGGCGCAGAGACCTCAATCGGCTTCCATCAAACCAAGCGTTACCGGATCGGTGAACCTGGGAATTTTAAGAGGATGCGTCGATGAAGCTCGGTGTTGTCGTGCTCGCTGCGGGAAAGGGAACGCGGATGCGATCAGCCTTGCCGAAGGTGCTGCATCCCTTGGCTGGCCGGCCCTTGTTGGGGCATGTCCTTGATGCCGCGGCTGCGCTGGGCGCCGCTCAGGTCGCCGTGGTGTACGGCCATGGTGGCGAGCAGGTGCCGAACGCCTTTCCTCAGTCGAAGGCGGAGTGGGTTGAACAGCGCGAGCGTCTGGGTACCGGGCATGCCGTGCTCCAGGCGATGCCAGCGATGGCGGCCATGGATCGGGTCCTCGTGCTCTATGGCGACGTGCCCCTGATTGAGCCCGAGACCCTGACGCGATTGGTTGACGATACGGTTGAGACAAGCCTTGGACTCTTGACGATGGAACTTGTTGACCCGACCGGCTACGGGCGCATCGTTCGCGACAAGAGTAACCGGGTGCTGAGGATCGTCGAGCAGAAGGATGCAAGCACCGCCGAGCGCGCCATCACGGAGGTGAACACGGGTATCATCGTCGCCGAGCGTACCCGCCTTGCCGATTGGCTGGGGCGGATCGGCAATGATAATGTCCAGCATGAATACTATCTCACGGACATCATTGGGCTGGCGGTCGCCGATGGCGTGACCGTGGCGACCACCGCGCCGGAGACGCTTGAAGAGGTGGCTGGCGTCAACGACCGCGCGCAGCTTGCGCTGCTCGAGCGCCACTATCAACGCGGGATTGCCGAGAAGCTGATGCTCGGCGGGACGACGCTCGCCGATCCGAGCCGGCTGGATGTGCGCGGCTCGCTGAGCTGCGATCAGGATGTCTTTCTGGACGTGAACCTGGTCTGCGAAGGTCGGGTGAGGATCGGTGCCAACTGTCATATCGGACCGAACTGCTTGCTCAAAGACTGTACGCTCGGTACCGGGGTCGAGGTCATGGCCAACAGTATCATCGAGGGTGCCTCGGTGGCGTCCGGTGCGCGTATCGGTCCCTTTGCCCGGCTGCGACCGGGGTCCGAGATCGCCGAGGATTGCCATATCGGTAACTTCGTCGAGGTCAAGAAGTCACGCATCGCGGCCGGCAGCAAGGTGAACCACCTAAGCTATGTCGGCGATGCCGAGATTGGCGCTGGTGTCAATGTCGGCGCGGGGACCATCACCTGCAATTATGACGGTGCCAACAAGCATCTGACCGAGATCGGCGATGGTGCCTTTATCGGCTCCAATACGGCGCTGGTTGCCCCTGTCGTGGTTGGCCCCGGTGCAACTATTGGCGCCGGCTCGGTGATCAGTCGAAACGCACCCGCCGAACAACTCACCCTCACCCGAGCCCCGCAGGCGACGATTGAGGGTTGGACGCGGCCAACCAAAGCCGCAATCAAGTCGTCGACCTAGGCCAGCAGTGTTCGACATGGCGACCGGACCTGGTTGCTTTTGCTTGGCAGCCGACGCAGCAGATACCATCAGGCCCTATCGTCTCAACTGAGGAGGCTGCCCATGTGCGGCATCGTTGGCGCCATTGCGCACCGCCCCGTCTCGCCGATCCTGCTTGAGGGCCTCCGGCGGCTTGAGTATCGAGGCTATGACTCGGCCGGACTCGCCGTCATCCAGCCTGACGGGCGGATTGGGCGTCTGCGTACCTTGGGTAAGGTCTCCCAGCTCAGTGCCGCGCTCGAAGAGCAGCCCTTGGAAGGTACGCTGGGCATCGCCCATACGCGCTGGGCGACACATGGCGAGCCCTCGACCCAGAATGCGCACCCTCACATTGCGCGCCTGCGTTGTGCCTTGGTCCACAACGGCATCATCGAGAACCATGAGCAGTTGCGCCAGGAGCAGACCGCGACGGGCCATCGCTTCACCTCGCAAACCGATACCGAGGTGGTTGTTCACGCGATCTATGACGCGCTCGAGGCCGGTCAGGACTTGACCGAAGCGGTGCGTGCAACCATCGCGCGATTGGATGGGGCCTACGCGCTCGGCGTCATCGACACCCAATTCCCTGATCGGCTGGTTGCAGCGCGTCAAGGCAGCCCGTTGGTCATCGGTGTTGGCTTTCAGGAATACTTCATCGCCTCGGACGTCTTCGCGCTGTTGCCGGTCACCAACCGCTTCATCTTCCTCGAGGAAGGGGATATCGCCGAGCTGCGTCGCGACCAGCTGAGTATCTGGAACGCCCAAGGCGAGCGCGTCGAGCGTTCGATGCGCGAGTCTTCGGTGGCGGCGGATTCGGCCGAGCGCGGGCAGTATCGGCATTTCATGCAGAAGGAGATCTTTGAGCAGCCGCGCGCCATCGCCGACACCCTTGAAGGTCGACTCAGCAGCGATGGGGTTCTGCCCGAGGCCTTTGGTGTGGGCGCCGAGCAGATCTTCGCTGAAGTGCGGGCGGTCACCATCGTGGCCTGTGGTACCAGCTACCACGCTGGATTGGTGGCGCGCTACTGGATCGAGTCCCTCGTCGGCCTGCCCTGCCAGGTCGAAGTGGCCAGCGAGTATCGGTATCGCAAGCAGGTGGTCTCGCCGAGCTCGTTGTTCGTGACCCTCTCGCAATCGGGTGAAACCGCCGACACCCTCGCCGCGCTGCGCATCGCGAAAGACAGCGGCTATGTCACCACGCTGGCAATCTGCAACGTGCCAGAAAGTAGCCTGGTGCGCGAGTCCGATCTGGTCCTATTGACCCGCGCCGGTCCCGAGATTGGGGTCGCTTCCACCAAGGCCTTCAGCACACAGCTGGTCGCGCTGCTGTTATTGACGCTGACGCTTGCACGTCTCCACCGGGATGGCGGGCGCCGAGATGGAGGGCATCAGGAGCGCTTGGACCAGAAGGGCTTACACCAAGAGGGCCTGCAGGCTGAGCTATTGCGCTCGCTGCCGGCCCAGATCGAGCGCGTGCTTGCGCTCGACGAGCAGGTCGCCGCGCTCGCCGAGCAGTTCGTCGAAAAGCACCATTGCCTCTTTCTCGGCCGGGGTGAGGCCTATCCGATTGCGATGGAAGGTGCGCTCAAGCTCAAGGAGATCTCCTACATCCATGCTGAGGCCTATCCAGCGGGTGAGCTCAAGCATGGGCCGCTCGCGCTGATCGACGAAGACATGCCCGTCGTTGTTGTCGCACCGAACAACGCCCTGCTCGAGAAGCTGAAATCCAACCTTGAGGAGGTCCGCGCCCGTGGCGGCCAGCTCTTTGTGTTCGCCGATAACCAGGTCCCCTTACAGCAAGATCCAGGCGTCACCATCATCCGCGTTCCCGAGACCGACGACCTGATCGATCCGATGGTGTTTACGATCCCGCTGCAGCTGTTGGCCTATCACGTCGCTGTGTTGAAAGGCACCGACGTCGATCAGCCGCGTAACCTCGCCAAGTCGGTGACGGTCGAGTAGAGGGCTCCAGTTAGCCGACGAGACCGCCGGCTAGCCTGTACAAAGCATCGCCAAGGGAGCCGGGCGATCAACCCAGGCACCTGATTCAGGCGTGATAGGGGCGGCTCTGCTCATGCACCGCCGCCACCATGGCAGCGGCGTGATCCGGGTTGATGTCTGGATGGATGCCATGGCCAAGATTGAAGACGTGGCCGGTACCGCGACCGTAGCTGGCGAGCACGCGCCCGACCTCGCGCTGGATGCGCTCGGGTGAAGCGTAGAGAGTGCAGGGGTCGAGGTTGCCTTGCAGTGCGACCTTGTCACGCACCAGCTTGCGGGCGTCGGCCAGATCAGTGGTCCAGTCGACACCGAGCGCATCGCAGCCGGTCTCGGCCATGCGGTCGAGCCATTGACCGGCGCCTTTGGCGAAGAGCACCACCGGTACGCGTCGGCCATCCGCTTCGCGGGTGAGCCCGTCGACGATGCGCTCCATGTAGCGCAGCGAGAATTCCCTGAAGTCCGAGGGCGTGAGCACGCCACCCCAGGTGTCGAAGACCATCACGGCCTGGGCGCCACGGGCGATCTGGGCGTTGAGGTAGCTGGTGACCGAGTCGGCAACCTTGCCGAGCAGATTGTGCATTAGGTTGGGTTGGTCGAACATCAGCGCCTTGCTGTGGGCGAAATTCTTCGCGCTGGCGCCTTCGATCATATAGGTCGCTAGCGTCCAGGGCGCGCCGGAGAAGCCGATCAGCGGCACCCGTCCGTCGAGCTCCTTGCGGATCAGCGCGACCGCGTCCATGACGTAGCGCAGCTCGTCTTCCGGGTCGGGCACGGCGATTGCGTCGATATCCGCGGCGGTGCGCACCGGGCGCGCGAACTGTGGTCCTTCGCCCTCGGCGAACGAGAGGCCAAGGCCCATGGCGTCTGGGATGGTGAGGATGTCCGAGAACAGGATGGCCGCATCGAGCGGGAAGCGCTCGAGCGGTTGGATGGTGACCTCGCAAGCGAGCTCTGGCGAGCGGCAGAGATCCATGAAGCTGCCAGCCTTTGCGCGGGTCTCGCGGTACTCGGGGAGGTAGCGACCGGCCTGGCGCATCATCCAGACCGGGGTGTAGTCAACGGGCTCGCGCAGCAGGGCGCGCAGGAAGGTATCGTTCTTGAGCTCGGTCACAGGCAGGGTCCGGCAGCGGTGGTGAATGGGGTTGTTGTCGCGAGCAGGATACTACGGCGATTCGCCCGCTGTCAGGGGCGGATGCGGCTGAGGAGCGACACAGGCAGCGGCTGTTCTGACCCAGGCGCGGCGCTCTTTGATCCAGGCGCGGATTTTTTCATGCACCGCGATTGACCGCGGATAAAGACTGGCTGCGGAAAATCAGGGGAGCAGCGGTTACAATCGCGCGATGGATGACGTCTCCCGTATTCTCGATCCCCTGAACCCGGCCCAGCGCGAGGCGGTCACTGCTGATGCCGGCAATCGTCTGGTGCTGGCCGGCGCTGGCTCCGGCAAGACCCGGGTGCTGGTGCATCGCATCGCCTGGCTGCTGCAGGTGCAAGACGTGCGGCCCTGGCGCATCCTGGCCGTCACCTTCACTAACAAGGCCGCGCGCGAGATGAAGGGCCGCATTCAGGAAATGCTCGGCGAGCCGATCGGCGGTATGTGGGTTGGTACCTTTCATGGCTTCGCGCATCGCTTCCTGCGCGCGCACTGGCAGGATGCCGGGCTGCCGCAGCAGTTTCAGATCCTAGATTCCGATGATCAGTTCCGGTTGCTGAAGCGCACGATGAAAGCGCTGGAGCTGGATGAGTCGCGCTGGCCGCCGCGTCAAGCGCAGGGCTTCATCAACAGTCAGAAGGACGAAGGCCGACGGCCGCGGCAGATCGATGCCGCGGGGGACTTTTTCCAAGAGCAGATGCTGCGCGTCTATCGTGCCTATCAGGAGGCTTGCGATAAGGCCGGCAGCCTCGACTTCGCCGAGCTGCTGCTGCGCGCGCATGAGCTGCTGCGCGAGCGTCCGGACATCCTGCACCATTACCGCGAGCGGTTCGCGCACATCCTGGTCGACGAGTTCCAGGATACCAATACCATCCAGTACGCCTGGCTGCGACTACTGGCCGGCGAGCGTGACAACCTGTTCCTGGTTGGCGACGACGATCAATCCATCTATGGCTGGCGCGGTGCGCGGGTCGAGAATATTCAGAGCTTCCAGCGCGACTATCCGAATACCCAGATCGTTCGGCTGGAGCAGAATTATCGCTCCACAGGCACCATCCTCGGCGCCGCCAACGCGCTGATCGCCAATAATCCGAGCCGGCTCGGCAAGCACCTCTGGACCGAGGACAGCGCCGGCGAGCCGGTTCGCCGCTACGCCGCCTTCAACGAGATCGATGAGGCGCGCTTCGTGGTCGAGCGCATCCGCCGCGCGAGCCAGGAGGAAGGATTGGCGCGCAGCGACTGTGCCATCCTCTATCGCACTACGGCGCAGTCACGGCTGTTCGAGGAAGCGCTGATTCAGGCCGGCCTGCCGTATCGGGTCTATGGCGGGCAGCGCTTCTTCGAGCGGGCCGAGATCAAGGATGCGTTGGCCTATCTGCGCCTGATCGCTCATCCGAGTGACGAGACCGCGTTCGAGCGCGTCGTCAATCTGCCGCCGCGCGGGATTGGAGCGCGCACGGTGGATCTGCTGCGCACCCAGGCGCGAGCGGAGAACAGCACGCTGTGGGAAGCCGCGCGCTTGGCAGTCAGTCGCGCGTTGCTGCCGGCGCGAGCGACTGGTGCGCTGCGCGGGTTTATCGAGCTGATCGAGGTGCTCGCCAAGCAAGCCCAGACGGAGCAGGGGCTTCCGGATCTGGTCGCTGAGGTGTTGGAGGCGAGCGGGCTGCCAGCGCACTATGAGAAGAACAAGGACGGTCGCGGCATTGAGCGGCTAGAGAACCTGGAGCAGCTGGTTGAGGCAACGCGTCGTTTTGCTGCCGAGGCGCCGAATGATGAGGGGGATATCCTTGGCAGCTTCCTTGCCCACGCCGCGCTCGAGGCCGGTGAATCCCAAGCCGATGGCTTTGAGGACAGCGTGCAGCTGATGACCTTGCACAGCGCCAAGGGGCTGGAGTTCCCACTGGTCTTCATCACCGGGGTGGAAGAGGGGCTGTTCCCGCACAGCATGTCGGTTAGCGATCCGACCCGCCTCGAGGAGGAGCGGCGTTTGTGCTACGTGGGCATGACCCGCGCCAAGCGGCAGCTCTATCTGACCCATGCCGAGAGCCGGCGTTTGCATGGGCGCGAGGATTACGCCATGCCCTCGCGTTTTCTGCGCGAGGTGCCAGCTGAGCTGATCGAGGAGGTCCGCGGCGGTGGGATCTCGCGGCCGCACGGTGGCGGGGCTGGATCGGGCTTTGGAGCTGCGCGCGCTGGGGCAGGGTCTAAGGTTGCTACTGCCGATGCCGGCGGCGGATTCCAGCTCGGGCAGCGTGTCCAACATCCGAAGTTTGGTCCCGGGGTGGTCCTGAACGCAGAGGGGCGCGGCTCTGGCGCCCGTATTCAGGTCAACTTTGAGTCAGCCGGTGCCAAGTGGTTGGTGCTCGACTATGCGCGGCTTGAGCCAGCGGAATGATGCAGTGAATGACGACAGAATCTGGACCTGCTTGCCGACCCGCGATCAGCGCTGAACGGCCGTCGCGGATGAGCACAGAGACTCCAAGACGCTGTAGCGCCTGTTGACGCAATCTATGGGGCCCTTCTTCGCCAGGCCATTGCCATTAGCGCTCTATGTGCACATGCCTTGGTGTGTGCGCAAATGCCCTTACTGCGACTTCAATTCCCATGCAGTGCAGAACGGGATTCCCGAAGATGCCTATCTTGACGCCTTGTTCAGCGACCTCGATGCTGAGTGCCAGCGGCTCGCGTCTGCGCCCGCTCGGCCCCTGATCTCGATCTTCATCGGTGGCGGCACGCCGAGTCTGTTCTCAGGGTCGGCGATTCGCCGTCTGCTTGATGGCCTGAGGACGCGGTTCGCGCTAGCGCCTGATGTCGAGATCACGCTGGAGGCGAACCCAGGCAGGGTCGATGAGGCGCACTTTGCGGGCTATGCCGAGGCGGGGGTGAATCGATTGTCGATGGGGGTGCAATCGCTCGCGGCTGAGACGCTCGCGCGACTCGGGCGTATCCACACTGCGGACGATGCGCGGAGGGCGGTTGCGGTGGCGCGAGCGGCTGGCATCACAAACATCAACCTGGACCTGATGTTCGCGCTCCCGGGGCAGGACTTAGCGGCTGCGCGTGAGGATTTGGAGCAGTCGATGGCGCTTGAGCCAACGCACCTCTCTTATTACGAACTGACTCTCGAGCCAAAGACCGCGTTCTTCCAGCAACCGCCGGCCCTGCCTGATCCCGATCTGGCGGATGCGATCCAGCAGCAGGGTTTCGAGCTGCTGGCGGAGGCCGGTTTCGAGCGTTATGAGATCTCGGCCTTTGCGCAGCCAGGCGCTCGCTGTCGCCACAACCTCAACTATTGGCACTTTGGCGATTATCTTGGAATTGGCGCCGGGGCGCATGGGAAGCTCACTGCCGCGAACTCTGGGCTGGTCGCGCGTCGGACAAAGCGACGTCAGCCGAATGCCTATATCAATGCCTGTCAGAACGTCTATCTGAGCGCCAATGACCCGACGAGCTCGGTATGGACCCTCTCGGAGCAGGATTTGCTTGAGGAGTTTGCGTTGAACGCTTTTCGTCTGGTCGATGGCTTCACCGCTATAGACTTCGAGCGCAGCACTGGGCTCAGTGCAAGCCATCTCAAACCGGGCTTGGACGCTGCAGAAGCGCTTGGATTGGTGTCTCGGATCGAGGCTCGAGATCCTAGTGCGATGCATCCAACGGCACGAGGTCTCGCATTCTTGAACGACCTGATAGGCTGCTTCACGCTCTGAGCAGGGCCATTCAGGATGCAGCGGACCAATGAAAAAGGCCGGGCAAATGGCCCGGCCTTGGTCTAAGTCACCACTGGAGTTGGCCCTTTGGGCTGACCGCAGGGATCAGCCGTGACAGGCCAAGGTGGCTACCGCGCTCAGGCGGCAGCGCGCACCTCCTCTTGGTTGCTGGTGCCTTCGATGTAGCGTCCATTGTCGCCGCGGATCTCGATCTTGCGCGGCTTCATGGCCTCTGGCACCTCACGCACCAAGTCGATGTGCAAAAGCCCGTTCTCAAGCCTTGCGTCGACCACCTTCACATAGTCGGCGAGCTGGAAGCGCCGCTCGAAGCTGCGGGTCGCAATGCCTCGATAGAGGTAGCGACGGGCATCCTCTGCGTCGTCCTGCTGGCGCGAGCCGGTCACCGTGAGCAGGTTCTCTTTGGTCTCAAGACCAAGATCGCTTTCGGCGAAGCCGGCGACCGCCATGGTGATGCGGTACTTGTTCTCGTCCTCGACCTCGACATTGTAGGGCGGATAACCGCCAGCCTCGGTGCGATAGGCATTCTCGAGCGAGGGCGCCATCCGATCGAAGCCGATCATGGAACGGAACAGGGGTGAGAAGTCGATGGTTGTCATCTGCATATCCTCCAAATGAGCAATATGGGTTGGTTTGGCGTTCCAGAGGAACCGCCGGCTGAATGCAAACGCCGTGTTGGCCGTCTGCGTTATGTAAAGTAGCGCAGTCTTCCGAGCTTTGCAAGACAACATGAACAGATTGTAATCTTTGCTGGGCGTGGAGATGAAAAAGCTTTGAAAAACAGTCTATTTATGGTAGTGGGATAGGCGGTCAGCGAAGTTCGTGCCACTGACTATCCTGAGGGTGTGTCCATGATTCTCCAGAGGGAGGCGTCATGCATCAGGCCGATTGTGGAGGCTTGCCAGAGGCGCAGCAGGTCGCCGGGGTTGTCGAACGCTCGCTGGCTCGGCTTGGGCGAGCCTTATCATCTGACCCCGGTCGCGCCGGCGTGCGCTCAGCCCCGTCCTCCGCCCCAGAGGCTCGGCTGGACCAGCCATCAGCTGGCGCCAACCGCGCTCGCGCATCTCTTCGTCTCGCTGTATGGCGAGCCGCCACGGCTGCAGCAGTTGGCGATTGGGGCCGAGGCCTTTGCGCTCGGGAGCGCGCTTTCAAAGCGGGCCGAGTCTCATCTCGCCATCGCCTCGGCTGGGCTGCTTGAGAAGCTGCCACACGCGCCAACGGCGGCTGATTAACATCCCTGGTCGGCGACGTCGTCCAGCGGCTGGCTGAGGACATCGCGGGACTGTTTCGCGCGCTCGATGCCGCCAAGTGAAAACCGCCAGACCTGCTCGATGATCGCGTCGAGCCGCTCGGCAACCGAAGGGCGTTCCGGATGCAGCCGCGAGATGATCGGCATCGCATGATGGTAGTACAGGATTTGCCCAATCACACTCGCGGCGCAGTCAATCGTCAGCGGATCGGTGGGGCTGGTCTCAAGGAGGGCGGCAATGATCTCGTAGAGCGTGCGGGCGTCGGGCTCGAAGTGCTCGGTCACGATGCGATCAAGAGCCTCGGTTGGACGCACCATCTCGTTGAGATAGAGCCTGCTAAGCTGTACCTGCCGGTCGCTATTGTCCTTGCAGCAAAAGATCTCTTCGAAGAGGGTCCGAATGTGCACGCGCAACCGCAGATCGGGCGCGGAATCAGGTGGCAGGAAGGCGGTGCGTCGCTCACGCAGGGTCTCGAAGAGGTGGCCGTAGATGGCTTCATAGAGTGTGCGCTTATCGCCGAAATGATAATGCACCGCAGCAACATTCGCGTCGGCACGGCCGCAGATCTCGCGAATGGTGGCGGCGCGATAACCATGCTCGGCAAAAACCTCGAGGGCTGCCTGCAGCAGCCGCTCACGCGTACGATTGTTACTGCCCCTGTCCGGCAAGATATTGCTCCTCTGCTGATGGCTGATGGCTAAGTGTAGATGATCGCGGGGATTGGGTTTTCGGTCGTCTTGTCATGGTTAATCCTGTGCCGGCGCTTCGTGTAGACTTTTAGCGCCTACTGAATCGATGGCAACATCGATGGCGATATCAATGGCGATCGCTGGCGTTGGCCGTCCAACCTCCGCGAAACGAAAGGCCTACTGTTAGGGGGTTGAGCCGCTTGGAGAATGACAGTCGTACGCAAGAGCGCCCTGGCTCGGAGAGCCTAGAGGGTTCCTCGGGAAAGGCCCCAGAAGCAGAAGGGTCACGACATCGGAAGCAGCGAGCGCCCTCTCGCGCAAGTCAGCGACAAGGGTCTCGGGGGCTGTTCACGGGTGTGCTTGGCTGGCTTGCGCGGCTGGTCTCCGAGGGCCTAGCCATCCCGTTTGACTTGGCACTGATCGCTGCCTTTGGTGCGGCCCTTGTGCTCAACGCACTTGAGGCCGAGCTGCCGCAGGTGGACGGGCTGATCGATGTCGAGTTTGAGGAGCCACTGCGTATCTTTACCGCCAAGGGGGCGTTAATGGCGGAGTTTGGTGTTCAGCGTCGGCGTGCAGTGGCATTTGATGAGATCCCACCCCTGCTGATTCACGCCTTCATTGCGGTTGAGGATAGCCGCTTTTTCCAGCATGACGGCATCGACGCGATTGGCCTTGCCCGAGCCGCATTCAGTGTTGCGAGGAGTGGTGAGGCAACCCAAGGCGGTAGCACCATTAGCATGCAGGTCGCGAGGAACTTTTTCCTAAGCCGCGATAAGACCGTCAAACGCAAGCTCACCGAGATCCTGCTGGCTTGGAGGCTTGAGGCTAGGCTGAGCAAGGAAGCGATCCTCAGCCTTTACCTGAATAAGATCTTCTTCGGCCATCGCTCCTACGGGGTGGCGGCCGCGGCTGAGTTCTATTATCAGAAGACGCTGGACGAACTCACCCTTGCTGAGATGGCAATGCTTGCCGGGCTGCCACAAGCCCCCTCGGTGAACAATCCGCTGACCAATCCCGAGCGTGCGATCGCGCGGCGCAACTTTATTCTGGAGCGCATGCACGTCTTAGGCTACATCGATGAGACCGACCTTTTGCTCGCGATCACTGCGCCGCTGACGGCACAACGCTATGTCCCGGTCATCGAGCTCCGCGCCGATTACCTTGCTGAGATGGCGCGCCAGGAGATCGTTCAGCGTTATGGCGAAGAGGATGCCTATCGGCTCGGTTTGCGGGTCTATACCACGGTCGATGAGAACTTGCAGCGCGAGGCCGACGAGGCGTTGCGTCGAGGGCTCATGGCCTACAATCAGCGTCATGGCTACCATGGACCTGAAGCGAAGGTCGAGGATGTTGCGGAACTGAGTGTTGAGGCCCTCGACGCGCTCCTCGCCGAACGCCCTCAGGTTCCGGGCCTGCCCGTTGGGATCGTGATCAACGCAAGCGGTTCAATGGCGGAGGTCTACCTGGGCAAGGGCGAAACGCGCGGTCTAGGACTTGCGCAGGTCAAATGGGCGCGACCGTTCAAGACCGAGAACTGGCGGGGGCCGGCGCCGCGCCGGGTGACCGATGCTGTTGCGGTCGGCGACGTGATTCGGCTGCGTGAGGACAAGCCTGACGATTGGGTATTGGCTCAGGTCCCTAAGGTCGGCGGGGCCTTGGTGGCGCTAACGCCCGAGGATGGCGCCATTCGCGCCCTTTCCGGCGGCTATGCCTTTGAATGGAGCAAGTTCAACCGTGCCCTAGACGCGAAGCGGCAGCCGGGCTCGACCTTCAAGCCGTTCGTCTATGCGGCTGCTCTTGGCAAAGGCTATACGCCGGCCAGCCTGGTCAAGGATGAACGCTTCGAGATGCCCTCGGCCCAGGGCATGTGGCGACCGAAGAATGCCGACGGGAAGTTCATGGGGCCGATTCGCATCCGCGTCGCGCTGTCGAAGTCGCGTAACCTCGCCATCGTCAACCTCATCAACCGGATGAGCGTCAAGTATGCGCGTGAGTTTATCCAGAACTTCGGTTTCACGCTGGAGAGCATGCCGGTGGATATGTCGATGGCACTGGGCTCGGGCTCGATGACACCGCTCGAGCTAGCGCGAGGTTTTGCGGTCTTTGCCAATGGCGGCTATCGCGTGCTGCCTTATCTCATCGATCGCATTGAGGATGCGCGTGGCCAGATTCTGTACGATGCGCAGCCACCTCGAGCTTGCATGGAATGCTGGATTGAGAACGATGAGGAGGCGGCAAGGGTGCAGGCGGTCGGCGCCTCTGAAGGTCCCAAGGCGCCGCTGGCGATTGACCCCCGAATTGCCTACAACATGGACTCGATGCTCAAGGATGTGATCCTGAGCGGCACGGCAACGCGCGCCAAGCAGTTGAATCGCGATGATATCGCGGGGAAGACCGGCACCACGAATGAGTCGCGAGACTCCTGGTTTGCAGGCTATCAGCCAAGGCTGGTGACCGTGGTCTGGGTTGGCCGTGACGACAACAAGCCGCTCGGTAAAGGTGAGTGGGGCGGAACCGCGGCGCTCGGCATCTGGATCGACTTTATGCAAGATGCACTTGCCGATATTCCGGTGGCGACGATCAAGCGACCGGAAGGCATGGTGCCGGTGCGTATCAGTCTGAGCAGTGGTGATAAGACCCGTTCGAAGAGCAACAGCCGAATCGAGTACATTCGCGATGAGTACCAACTCATGACCTTGGGGCCAGACCCCGTGAGATACTCGGCGCCGGTCGCGCGGAAGAAAGCGGCCCCAAAGCGCACAGCGCCGCGGATGATGGACGAGTTGTTCTAGCGATGACTTTGAAGACCGCTGTGGGGCGATGATCGGTAAGGAGGCCGTGGGCACAGGCTAAGGTGCTCGCGCCATGAAGAGCAGGGCGTCTTGCTCAGTGTATAGCTCCACCGTGCAGGTGGCAGGAAGCACGAAGGCCGTGCCTGGTTCCAGCTCAAGCGGCGCCTGCCCCGCGCTGTGCAAGCTGAGTGGTCCATCCATGACCAGCCCGAGCCGCAGCCTGGCGCTGGTGCCGATGATTCCACTGTCGGCACTAGGGCCGATCTGGCGACGCTCTCGGGCACTGAGTTTGTGCCGCTCGAGCAGGAATTCGCTCGCAGGGGTTGGATAGGTTTGCGGCCGTCCAGGTCCCGCTGGCGGCTGGGCTTGGCGCGCCTCGCCGGGCGCCGGATCGACGCTCAGGGCCTTTAGCAAGGCGGGCACATCCATCTGCTTCGACGTGAGGCCGCCGCGCAGGACATTGTTCGAATTGGCCATCAGCTCGATTGCGGCGCCGCGCAGGTAGGCGTGAAGTTCTCCCGCGGGCAAGAAGAGGGCTTCGCCGGGATGCAGCCTGATGAGGTTCAGTAAGAGGAAGGAAAACAGGCCGCGGTCGCGGTGGCCGTTGATGGAAAATAGCCGATCGGCCTCGATCAGCCAAGCGCGACGTTCATTGGGGTCGAACGGGACAGCCGCCCGCTGTCGCCGCAGGCGCCTGATCAGCGGTGAGAGCAGGACGTCAACCTGCGTCTGCTCGAGCTGCATCAGCCACCGATAGAGGTCGAACAGCCCCGTCGCGCTCTGCGTGAACCGCGCTTGGAGCGGGGCGAGTTCGGGGGCTGCGGCCAGCTCGGTGCTGATCTCCTCCAAGGGCCGGAAGCCGCGTAGCGCGTAGAAATCGGTCAGCGCGACCAGCAGCTCAGGCTTATGGTTGCGATCACGGTAACTGCGCCGGGGATCGCTCAGCGGCAGCCCGATCGCGTCCTCTTGCTGATAGCCGGCAATCGCCTGTTCTCGGGTCGGATGCACCTGGATCGACAGCGGTTCGCGCACCGCCAGCAGCTTGAGTAGAAAGGGCAATTGGTGGCCGAAGCGCACTGCCGATTCGGCGCCGAGCAGAGTCCTTGGAGCCGCGGCGATGAGTTCCGCCAGTGATAATCGGCAACCGCCGAGCTGAACGGTCGAGAGGAGGTCTGGGTGGGCGCCGATCCAGAGCTCGGCGAAGGGCAGTCGACGCGGGTTGCGAACACCCATGAGCTTTGGGATGAAATCCGGATCACCCCAGCTGTAATGCTGAACACCGCAGTGTAGGGGCAAGGGTCTTGGTGCTGCCTTGAAGTCGCTGATGGCGTTGTTGAGAATCCATTGCCTGCACGTTTGGGCAATGCGACTGCTATGGGCGCATCGGTTGGAGTTCATCGCAACGGCATTCCAGTCGGCAAGGCGTTGGCTGCGAGTCTATTGCCTGACGATAGCGGGTTCGGCGAAGCGGTTCCAGTGCCTAATGACCCTGGGAAAGCGCTCTGATGCCAGTGCTCGCTGCAGCGGATATGCCCGCTGTAGCGGGTTTACCGCGGATCGGCCGATAAGGCGAGCTGGATGGATCAGGATCTTGCCCGATGAGCCCGAGCGACTGGTGCGCCAGTTGCAAGCATCGATGTCTGCTCAGGACCCCGTCTTCTGCTGCGGCGGGATCGGTGCAACTCCGGATGACTACACCCGCGCCTGTGTGGCAGCCGCTGCTGCTGTGACCTTGGAACGGCATGCAGAGGCGGCGATGCTGATCGAGAACCGTTTCGGCGCCGATGCCTATCCGCAGCGTATCCGAATGGCGGACCTGCCAGCTGGGGCCTCGTTGATCCCCAATTTGGTCAATCAGGTGCCGGGATTTGGACACCTAACCCACTTCATGATGCGCGAGCGGATAACCGCTGTCACGGTAGTAAAGATAGCGTTTGCGGCCTGCTTGACGGATCTCGGTGTCATGATCGAGCGGTTCGCACAGGCGCTCGAAGCGGCTAAAGAAGGGCGGGGCTTCGGGGCTCGGGCTGAGATTGATCAGTACCTGGTCTTCGGCCTCCGGTTGACCATCGGTGCTGATCAGGATCGGGGTCAGCGCTGGGTCGGTCTCGCCGACCAGCCCATGCGGCAAGAAGCTGTCTTCGCGGAAGCTCCAGAGCAGGCGGTCGAGGTGGCGCGCCTGCTGTGATGCCGGGCAGTAGATCAGCACCCTTGGTGGTTGTTCACCTGCGGGCGCGCTTTTGTAGATGCGCTCCACCAGTCGGCAGCTGAGCCCGAAGCGGTCGCTGCGGCTGCTCTCCTTGAGGACGTAGAAATCGACCCTGGTCATGACGTGGGTCCCAACCGCAAGATTGGCTGCGATGAGGCTGGAGGGGCCCGCCGCAGCCAGTTCGGTTGGCTCAGGGGCTTAGGCGCCTTGTCCAGCACGATCGAGCAGAAATTGGCTCAACAGCGGCACGGGTCGCCCGGTTGCGCCTTTCTCCTTGCCGGTGAGCCAGGCGGTGCCGGCGATATCCAGATGGGCCCAGGTGTAGGCCTTGGTATAGCGCGACAGGAAGCAGGCGGCGGTGATGGCGCCGCCGTCGCGGCCGCCGATGTTGGCCATGTCGGCGAAGTTGCTATCGAGCTGTTGCTGGTAATCGTCCCACAGCGGCATGCGCCAGACGCGATCGGCGCTCGCCTCGCCGGCCTGGGTGAGCGCCTCGGCGAGGGCATCATCATTCGCGAACAGCCCGGATGGATGCCGCCCAAGGCCGACGATGCAAGCACCGGTGAGGGTCGCCATGTCGACCACCAGAGCCGGTTCGAAGCGTTCGACATAGGTGAGCGCGTCGCAGAGGATCAGCCGGCCCTCGGCATCGGTGTTGAGGATCTCGATAGTCTGGCCGGAGAGGCTGGTGACGATGTCGCCCGGCTTATTGGCGGCGCCATCGGGCAGGTTCTCGGAGGCCGGCACCACGCCGATGACGTTGATCGGCAGATCCAGCGCACAGAGCGCGCGCAGCGTGCCAATGACGCTGGCGCCGCCGCACATATCGTACTTCATCTCGTCCATGGCCTCGGAGGGCTTGATCGAGATACCGCCGGCGTCAAAGGTCAGCCCCTTGCCGACCAGTACGATCGGCTTGTCTTCGTCGCTGCCACCGCGGTAGTGCATGATGATCAGTTTAGCCGGCTCTCGACTGCCGCGGCTGACTGAGAGTAGGGCGCCCATGCCGAGTTCGGCCATGGCGTCCTCGTCCAGCACCTCGGTTTCCAGCTTGGCGGAGTGTTCGCTAACGCCAACGGCCTGCTCGGCGAGATAGCTCGGGGTGCAGATGTTACCGGGCAGGTTGCCCAGATCACGCGCGAGCGCGACGCCCTCGGCGATGGCCAGCCCCTGCGCGACACCATGCTCAGCGGACTCGGCCTGCGAGGTATCCCCGATCCAGCAGTCGAGCTCGGCGAGCGGTGACGGCGACTCTGGAGCAGGCTTTTTGGTCTGGGTATAACGGTAGGCGCTTTGTGCGGCGAGCAGGACCGTATGGCGAACGCACTGGCCGCAATCCATGCCGTTTGGCTCGAGTGCTGTCAGGGTGCATAGGGCGCTTGTGAGCCGGGCGCTATCGAGCCTCGCCAGTGCGGCTTTCATCGCCTTTTCGTAGGCGCTGCGATCAAATTCTTCGTGTTTGCCGCAGTTGACCAACATGAGCCGTTCGGCCTTGACCCCAGCGAGGCTGTAGAGCATGAGGTTGCTGCCGGTCTTACCGTCGAGATCGCCTTTCTCGAGCACGCGGGTCAATGCACCATGGCTGGCGGTATCAACAGTCTTCGCCGCTTCCGAGAGCTGACGCTCACTGAAAACGCCGAGGATCAGGCAAGGGGTCTCGAGCTGAGTCAGGTCACCGTGGGTGATCTTGGATTGCATGGGGGCTCCTGGGGCTGCTGGCCGAAGGCTTGCGTTAGGATTTCTGTTGGATTGGACCTGTCGTTGTCAGTGCCGTCGTGACCATGATCCAAAAGACAGGCCTTGTCAGCCTCTGTCCTGATGCAGGCAGGTCAACACCCCGAGCGGTGACGCGCCCTGCATACTAGGGAGGCGATTCTTGAACGGCAGGGGAAGGCAGGATCGGTCTATCATGTGTCTGCAGTCTACAGGAATCGGCACCGCAGCCGCAGTGACTGAATCCTCTGGCTGCGCCTGCGACCTCCGCTAATCGGCATCATTCGTCCACCCTTAGGAAAGAGCCGTTGCGCATCCTCGATCGCTATCTCGCCAGTGCCGTGATCGGCGGTACCCTTGGGACTTTGGCTGTGCTGTTGCCCTTGTTGGCGGTGTTCGTGCTTGCCGATGAGATGGGTCAGGTGGGCTCGAGCGGATATGAGCTGGCGGACGCGTTCTGGTTCGTGACGCTCAGGATGCCGCGCTACCTCTATCAAGTGTTCCCGATTGCAACGCTGATCGGCGCGCTGGTCGGCCTGGGCCAACTCGCCGCGCGCTCAGAGTTGGTTGCGATGCGGGCCGCGGGGCTGTCGATTGCGCGGATCGTGCGGGGGGCAATGCTCGGCGGCCTGCTGCTGGCGCTGCTTGCCACTGCGGTTGGCGAACTAGTAGCGCCTGCCGCCGAACAACGTGCATTGGCGGTCCGAGCAACCGCGACCAGCGGCGATGCGGTCAAGATCAGCGGTCGCGGCTTCTGGGCGCGCGACGGCCATGCCTTCATCAAGGTGCGCCAGATTGAGCCGGGGGCTAAGCTGTCCGACATTGATATCTTCGTGATTGAAGACCATCACCTGACCTCGGCAACGCAGGCACGCGAGGCTCGTTACCAGGACGGCCATTGGGTCTTGTCCGATCTCGAGCGCAGCCTCATCGGTCGCGAGCGCGTCGATGTCGAGCGGCTCGATCGTGCGCGCTGGGAGTCGCTGCTCAATCCGCGCTTACTCGAGGTGATCGTGGTCGAGCCACAGGCGCTCCCGATCTGGGGGCTGTACCGCTATCTGCGCTACATGCAGGAGACCGAGCAGGACGCCGGCATGCATGCGGTGGCGTTCTGGAGCAAGGTGGTGCAGCCGTTGCTGATCCTGGCGATGATCTTTGTGGCGATCCCGGTGTTGCTGGGCTCAGCACGAAGCACCGGCACCGGGATCAAATTGTTCATCGGTGTCGCCCTCGGCATCCTGTTCTATCTGGTCAGCCGGACCTTTACCTACCTGGCCTTGCTCTATGGCTTGAGCCCGGCTCTGGCGGCCTTCGCGCCGCTGATACTGTTCACGCTCGGGGCGCTGATCTTGCTGCGGCGGGTGGGCTAAGTGGCTGTCCATCAATTGGGGCAGGTCCCAGCCCGGTCCCTGAGCACAGGAACCCTGTTCTTAAAAACCTAGACAATCTCTAAGGTCAGGTTAGGGCACAATGCAAGGGTTCTGCTAAGCGATAGGCCCAGTCGCTCTGAGGTTTAAACGATGCGCTATCCGACCATCGAAGATCAAGTCGGCAATACTCCGCTGGTGCGGTTGCAACGCCTGCCGGGGGAGACCAGCAATCTGATCCTGGCCAAGCTTGAGGGCAATAATCCGGCTGGCTCGGTCAAGGATCGCGCCGCGCTGAGCATGATCCGCCACGCCGAGCAGCGCGGCGCGATTCAGCCTGGCGATACCCTGATCGAGGCGACCAGCGGCAACACCGGCATCGCGCTGGCGATGGCGGCGGCGATCAAGGGCTATCGAATGTTGCTGATCATGCCCGAGCACATGAGTGTCGAGCGCCGCCAGACAATGGCGGCCTTTGGTGCGGAGATTCGGCTGACGCCCAAGGCCGGCAGTATGGAGGCGGCGATCGACCTGGCCCGTGAGCTCGAGGAGCAGGGGGTTGGCCTGCGCTTGGATCAATTCTCGAACCAGGACAATCCGCTCGCTCATTATGAGGGCACCGGCCCTGAGATCTGGCGCGACACCGATGGCAGAGTGACGCACTTCGTCAGTGCCATGGGGACGACGGGCACCATCATGGGGACCAGTCGCTATCTGAAGGCCCAGAATCCGGCTGTGCAGATCATCGGCGTACAGCCCGAGGAGGGCTCGAGCATCCCAGGTATTCGGCGTTGGCCCGAGGCCTATCTGCCGAAGATCTATGAGGCCACCCGGGTCGACCGCATCATCGATGTGTCACAAACCGAGGCCGAGGAGACCATGCGCGCATTGGCCGCGCGCGAGGGGATCTTCGCCGGGGTCTCTTCGGGCGGCGCCTTGGCCGCCGCGCTCAAGCTGTCCACCGAGGTGCGTGATGCGGTTGTAGTGGCGATTGTCTGTGATCGCGGCGATCGCTATCTCTCAACTGGGGTCTATCCCGAGCCCTAGCAGGCCGGCGTTGGCCGAGGTGAGCCGGCGGACGCTAGACGCTCGGTTCCGCGCTGTTTTGGGGCACAGTCAGATGAGGCTGCCGGTGGTGATCAGTTTCATCACCTCGATGCCGATCAGTGCGCCGATCACCACGATGACCAAGAAGGTCAACAACAATGAGCGGCTGATGCGGCGGTTGATGTCTTTGCCCTGCTGCTCGATCACTTCCTGTAAGTGCGGGAAGTGTTTCTCCTGCCCCTGCGAACGCTTATCGGTGGCCTCGATGCGTTTTTCCAGCCGCGAGAGGCGTTGCTCAATCTCGTCGCGAATGCTCGTCAAGCGCGTCTCGCTGCTTTCCTGCTGACGTTCGATCGTCTGCTGGATCCCCGAGACGCGTCTATCGAGCTGCTCACCTTGGCGTTTGATCAAACGGCGCTGCTGCTCGAGGGCCTCTTCGATGGCCTCAAGCCGTTCAAGCTGGTCTTGCTGATTGCGTACCGGGCTGATGAGGGCAAGCTCTTCGAGCCAGTCGCCGAGGTTCTCTTTGATGAAACTGATGTCTTTTTGGCGAAGCGTCATGATGGTGTTGGGATGGGTCGTCAGCTCTGAGTTGTGGTGCTTTATGGTACCAGTGTGGGCTCGGCCTGCGGCATCAAGCGAGGCGCGTTATGATCGGCGCCGACATATGTGGGACGAAATTTAGAGGTATGGGACGATGAGCCGGAAGTCCAAGGCATTGCCGGCGGAGCCGATCGAGGCCGTGATCGAGTCGCTGGCCCATGATGGGCGTGGGATTGCGCGGGTCGAGGGCAAGACGGTGTTCGTGCACGGCGCCCTCGCCGGAGAACGGGTGCGGTTGCGACTGACCCGACGGCTGCGGCGCCATGATGAGGCGGTGGTGACCGAGGTGCTGGAGCCCTCGGCGCAGCGGGTCGAGCCGCGTTGTGCGCACTTTGGCGTCTGTGGCGGCTGTGCGCTGCAACAGATGGATGCGGCAGCGCAGATCGAGAACAAGCAGGCAATCCTGGCCGATGTGTTGCAACGAATCGGCGGGCTGGCGCCGGCGCGCTGGCTGCCGCCACTGGCGGCTGTGGATGCTGAGGGACATTGGGGCTATCGGCGCAAGGCGCGACTCGGGGTGCGCTGGGTGGCCAAGAAGGGTCGGGTATTGGTTGGCTTCCGCGAGCGCGGCTCGAGCTTCATCGCTGATGTGCAACGCTGTGAGGTGTTGCATCCGGCGGTCGGTACACGGCTAGAGGCGTTGGCGCGGCTGATCGAGGGCCTGAGTCTCCGCGAGCGCCTACCGCAGATCGAGGTGGCGCAGGGCGATGGGCCGGTGGTGCTGGTGTTTCGGGTGTTGGCGCCGCCATCGGCCGCCGATTGTGATCGGTTGTTGAGCTTTGCCGCCGAGACCGGGTTCCATGTCTATCTGCAGGAAGGTGGCGTCGAGACCGTCCGCCCGCTGCCCGGACAGGCGGTTGAGCTCAGCTATCGCCTGCCGAATCAAGGATTGACGCTCGCCTTCGAGCCAAACGATTTCACCCAGGTCAATCTGGAGCTGAATCGGCAGATGATCGATCAGGCGCTGGCGCTGCTCGATCCACAGCCTGATGAGCGCCTGCTCGATCTATTCTGCGGGCTTGGCAATTTCACCCTGCCGCTCGCCCGCCGGGCGCGTGAGCTAGTGGGCGTGGAGGGCGATGCGGGCCTAGTGGCGCGGGCTGAGGCCAATGCGGTGCGTAATGGGATTGAGAATGCCCGCTTTTATACGGCGGATCTCTACGCGCAGGCCTCGCTGCCAACCATGACGGCACCCCCCTGGCTCGATCAGCCATTCGATAAGGCGCTGCTGGACCCACCGCGCAGTGGTGCACTTGAGGTGCTCGATTGGCTCGCTAACTCGGGCGTGCAACGCATCCTCTATGTCTCCTGCTATCCGGCGACTTTGGCGCGCGATGCCGCCAAGCTGGTCGGTGAGCTGGGTTTTCGCCTCGAGGCCGCGGGCGCGATGGATATGTTCCCGCACACCGCGCATCTGGAAGCGATGGCGCTGTTCGAGCGGCGCTAGCGATAGACGCGTGATGCGTTCTGTTGCCGGCGAAAAGACCTCATCGGTCTTGCGCGGGGATTTGGGGTAATGTGTGGGCAGGCCCTTAGCCTACAGCTGATAGAGGCTGTTCAGATGGCGATTGAGATCGAGCGCAAGTTCCTGGTTTGCAATGAGGGTTGGCGCGAGCAGGTGCTGTCTGAGACGCATCTGATGCAGGGCTATCTGGCCTCGACACCGGTGCTGACGGTGCGAGTCCGGCTCGACGGGGGCCAGGGACGCTTGACGATCAAGGGCGCGACGCGCGGGATCAGTCGCAGCGAATACGAGTATCCGATCCCCGCCGAGGATGCTCAAGCCATGCTGCGCGAGCTGGCCGAGACCGCGATTATCGACAAGATTCGGCATCGCGTGCGCTGCGGCGATCACCTTTGGGAGGTGGATCTGTTCGCTGGTGAGAATGCGGGCTTGGTATTGGCCGAGATCGAGCTGGAGACTGAAAGCGAGTCCTTCGAGCGGCCCGCCTGGCTCGGTGCCGAGGTCAGCGACGACCCGCGCTATTACAACGCCAATCTGGCGCGACATCCGTTCAAGGACTGGCGAGAGTCCTAGTGAGACGGTTGAGGGCGCGCGGCATTGACGAGCGGCTGCATGCTGCGGAGGTCGCGGTTCCGAGCCTGAGGGCGCTGCGACTGCCGCTGCCCTTGCGCCTTGTCATGCGCTTGGTCTTGCACTTGCCGCCGCTCGCCCTCATCGCCCTCGTTGGCATCAACAGCGTCCTCGTGCTGGTCGGTTGCGCGGAGCCTGATGATGCCAGGGCGATTGTGCTTGCCGTTTCCCAGGCGCCAGCGAATCTGGACCCTCGCTTGGCGACGGATGCTACCTCCGAGCGGGTTAATCGGCTGCTCTATGCGCGCCTGGTGGAGCTGGACGAAACCGGACGGCCGATCCCCGGTATCGCGCGTTGGGAGCAGTTGTCGCCTTTGCAGTATCGCTTCGAGCTCAAACCTGATCTACCAAGGTTCAGCGATGGCCAGCGGGTGACGAGTGCCGATGTGGCCGCGACCTATCGCTCGATCCTCGACCCAGCGCTGGCATCGCCGCATCGGGCGCCGCTGGCGTTGATTGAGCGCATCGAGGAGCTGGATCAGCGTCGGCTCCTATTTCACCTCTCGGAGCCTGATCCGCTGTTTCCCGCCTACCTCGGCCTTGGCATCCTGCCGGCCGAGCAGGTTGCGGCTGGGCATCCGTTCCAGCGCCGCCCGATCGGCAGCGGGGTGCTGCGTTTGATTGCCTGGCCAACGGCGGATCGGCTGGAACTTGAGCGCCGTCGCGACGGGCAGCGGCTGCGCTTAGTCCGGGTCAAGGACCCGAATGTCCGCGTCATGAAGCTGCTGCGCGGCGAGGTCGATCTGCTGCAGAACGATCTACCGCCGGAGTTGGTCGGCCTGTTGCGCGAGCGTCCGGGGATTCAGGTGTTGACGGCGGCGGGGATCAACTTCTCCTATCTCGGCTTTAATCTTGCTGATCCGGTCACTGGTGATCCGCGGGTGCGTCGAGCGATCGCGCACGCCATCGATCGCGAGGCGATCCTGCGCTGGCTGTTCCGAGATCAAGGCCGGCTTGCCGAGGCCCTGCTGCCGCCTGAGCATTGGGCTGGGGCGGCTGGGCTTTCAGCCTACGATTATGATCCTGCCCAGGCGAAAAGGCTGTTGGCCGAGGCTGGTTATGCCAAGGACCTGCCCTTGGCGCTCTCTTATAAGACCTCGAGCGATCCATTCCGGCTGCGGCTCGCAAGCCTGTTGCAGGCGCAACTGGCGGCAGTCGGGATCGATCTCGAGATCCAAAGCTACGACTGGGGCACCTTCTTCGGCGATATCAAGGCCGGGCGTTTTCAGCTGTTTGGTCTCACCTGGGTGGGGATTCGGCTGCCCGACATCTTCCGTTATGTCTTCCATAGCGACTCGACGCCCCCGGGCGGAGCCAACCGCGGATACTACCTGAGCCCAGAGGCGGACCAGCTGATCGACACCGCCCGCCGCGAGCCTGATCTGGAGCGGCAGGCCAGTCTCTATCGGGAGCTCCAGTCGTTGTTGCACCGGGACCTCCCCTATATGCCGCTCTGGTACGAGGATCAGATTGCGGTGCTGAGAGACGGACTAATCGGCTATCGGTTGGCACCAGATGGGAATTACGACGGGCTAGCCGAGGTTAAACGGGCCGGGATCGAACGGGCTGAGCCGCGTTAGCCTGTCTGTCCAGCCTGTCTATCCGCAGCGGACGCTTGTCGGTCGCGGTCTGTCGCCTAGGCGCCGCGATGACTCGTTGTCGCATCGAAGACCCAAGGGAGTGGATGACCCGCAACCTTGCACTGCTCGATGAGGTCGGCACACTGGTCTTGCTTGACAATGATTTGCTCGGTACTAAACTTTTCTTTTACATTGGGTTAGAAAGTCTTTATCGGGTAAAATGTCAAAAGCGCTCAGGATCTCCCGTTCCTTCCATCGAACGCGTCGAGTGCAGCGGTCGCGGCTATTGGGCGCCTTGTTGGGCTCGTCCCTCGTCCTGATCGGTTGTGCAAGTACGCCTAGCTCCTCCTCCTTGGCCCGACGTGTTGAGGTTGCCGGCGAAACCTTCGATCTCAGCAATCTTGAGCCCAAACGGGCCAATGTTGTGATGGCGGCGCTGTCGCAGGTTGGGACTCCCTATGTCTACGGAGGAGAGACCCCTTATCAGGCCCTTGATTGTAGTGGGCTGATGCTGGTCGCCCATCAGGCGGCGGGGATGAGCATTCCGCGCGTCTCGACTCAGCAACAGGCCGCGGCAAGGCCGCTGCGCGGTCACCCGAAGCCGGGTGATCTCGTCTTCTTCAAGACCGGGCCGAACCAGTATCATGTTGGCCTCATGGTCGATGGGGAGCGCTTTGTCCATGCCTCCACCTCGAAGCGCCACGTCCGGCTCGCGAATCTCGGCAGCCACTACTGGCGCGAGCGGTTCCGCGGGGCTGGAAGCTACCTGTAACGACTCAGCCCCTGAGCGTTGATGAGTATAGGAACAGCCAAGGGCCTGGTAACCTGCGTGAGGCTGGAACAGGCTTCTCGCTCAGCTGTCTACTGAAACGGATTTGGCGATCGATCCATCGCGCCCGGTCGACTCAACCGAGCGTTGCTCTCGCCTTTTCCGGGCCGTTCGTGCAAAATGGCCGGCGGTCCGGGCCTGCGTGGTGACACCGGGCCGTTCGAGCAATCTTAGTCCACGCTCTGAAGGAGACGTCAGAATGTCCGATAAGCCAATGAACAAGAGCCGTCGCGACGCCGTCAAGATGATGCTTGGTGGTCTTGCCTCGGTGCCGCTGGTTAACCTGGTTGGCATCGCCGCCGCCCAGGCGCAGGATCTGCCGCACGTTGATCCGGCAACCGATCCGACTGCACAGGCGCTGAAGTATCATCATGAGGCAACCGAGGCCGACCGCGCTGCCGCGGCGCGTCCAGGTTTGCCTGCAGAAGAGCAGTTCTGCAACAACTGTCAGTTCGTGTTGGCTGACTCTGGCGAGTGGCGCCCCTGCAGTCTGTTCCCCGGTAAGGCCGTGCATGAGACCGGCTGGTGTGCATCTTGGACCCTCAAGGCCGGTTAATTTGGCCTTGTTGTCCTGCCGTGGCCTCTGAGCCCGGCCCGGGGCGCCTCGCGCCCCGCTCCCCTTGAGATCCGACGTGACTTGTTCGCTCAGTCCCTCTCAGTCCATCCCCACGAGCCGGTCCCCACGAGCTGATCCAGGCCAGCCGCTAGCGCTTGACTTGACCGCTATCCTTGTACTAAGTGATCGTGGCACTAGGGGATCGTCATCGACGATTCTGCCCCAGGCTCCCGGTTGTTTCCCCCGGCAACTCTAGTGTTGAGCCTGCTGCTGCAACCTCCTACTCTCAACCCAATGGCAACGTCGCCCAGCGAATGTCTGCGTGGCTGCGATGTGCTGCGATGTGTTTTTTCTGATTGGATCTGAGTCATGAGTCTCGCGCTGCTGCCAGTCACTCGCCAACTGCTGATTCGCATGCTGCTCTGGGCGCTGATTGGCGCCATTTACGCGCCTTTGTTCATCGTTCTCGAAGCACTGCTCGAGCCTTACCTGGGGCCGCTCTCCTTTGTCGTTGCAGCCACTGGTGCGGGGGCGATCGGTGCCTCCTACTACAGCGCGCGACAGGCTGCCTTGGCTGCGAGCTTGATTGGTGTCGTGACGACCCTGTTCGTGCTGATCGCGTTCTATGAGCAGGCGGTGTTCTGGCACGCAGCGCTGCTCTGCGGGGTACTCGGCCTGGCGACAGGGCTGCTGATCGAGTTCCCGAGTCGCTGTACGGCTAACGTACCGGCGAAGGCCTTGGTCGGTGCCCTCAGTGGGGCCCTCTCCGGTGCTGCGCTGTCGCTGTTGGTGGTTCTGGGGTTTGATCTCTCTCCTGTAGTCGCGGTGGCCTTTTTGGTCTCTGTCAATGGCGTCATCTACGTTGCCTCGTTGCGGACTGTTGCGACCACGGCCGGCGGTTTGCCGCGGCGCTGGTGCCCGGTGGCCGAGGGGCTGGTGATTGGGGTTGTTGCGGTCATCGTCGGCGGTAGCTTCTGGGCCTTCGCGAGTCTGTTATCCGGCTACGACCGGCCAGGCTTCTTTCTCCAGGTGGTCGAGAGCACCTCGTCGGCATTGCCGCTTGCCGTGGCGGTGGGCATCGCCGCTGGAAGTGTGACAGGTGCGTTACTGGAACTGTTTGACTTTGCCTGGGTCGACGACCTCTGATGGCATTTAAGCAGGTCGACTGGCTGTTCTGTCCTGGTCTGCGCGCATGACCGGGCGCAAAGGCGATCGCCGCTGGATGCAACGGCATCTCAGCGATCCCTATGTGCAGCAGGCGCAGCGGGATGGTTATCGCTCGCGGGCGGCCTATAAGCTGATCGAGCTTGATCAGCGCGATCGTTTCTTGCGCTCGGGGCAATGCGTGGTGGACCTTGGTGCGGCGCCTGGTGGCTGGTCGCAGGTGGTGGCCAAGCGCATCGGACCCAAAGGCGCCTTAGTGGCGATCGACCTGCTCGAGATGGAGCCCATTGCTGGTGTCGAGATCCTCCGTGGCGACTTTCGCGAAGCAGAGGATTTGGCGCTGCTGAGTGAACGGATTGGCGACAGCGGTGTCGATCTTGTGCTTTCGGATATGGCCCCAAACCTGTCTGGTATGCCGGCGGTCGATCAGCCGAGGATGATGTATCTCGTTGAGCTAAGCGTTGATTTTGCAGTGCAGTATGCCAAACCGGGGAGTAGCCTGGTGATTAAGGCATTCCAAGGCGAGGGCTTTGATATCGCACTGAAAGACCTTAAACAACATTACCAGCAGGTCAAAATCCGAAAGCCAAGTGCCTCTCGGGCGGCAAGCCGGGAGGTTTACCTGGTAGCGAAAGGACGTCAAGTCCGGTAACGTCCACCTAACCTTATCCATTTTTGCGATTCTCGAGCCGCTCCGCTTGGGCATCGCAGTGCTTCAAGAGGCCGATGCCGTGAGCGACATGGCGAAAAATCTGATTCTTTGGGTGGTCATCGCGATCGTGCTGATGTCCGTGTTCAACAATTTCACGGCCACTCAGACGGGTCCACAGACCCTGGCCTACTCCGATTTCATCGACCAAGTCCGTCAAGGGCAGGTGAAAGAGGTGACGGTGCAAGGGCGCACGATCGATGGTGTCAACCAGAACGGTCAGCGCTTTACCACCTTTAGCCCCGGCGATGACGGCATGGTCGGCGATCTGCTTAACAATAATGTTGAGATACGCGCTGCACCGCCAGAGAAGCCCTCGGTGCTGATGCAGATCCTGATCAACTGGTTCCCGCTCTTCATCCTGATCGGCCTCTGGATCTTCTTCATGCGGCAGATGCAGGGCGGCGGCGGCGGTCGTGGCGCCATGTCGTTCGGCAAGAGCAAGGCGCGCATGCTGAGTGAGGATCAGGTCAAGGTGACCTTTGCCGATATGGCCGGTGCCGAGGAAGCTAAGGATGAGGTGGTCGAGGTCGTCGACTTCCTCAAGGACCCGTCCAAGTTCCAGAAGCTAGGGGGTAAGATTCCGAAGGGCGTGCTGATGGTAGGGCCTCCGGGTACCGGCAAGACACTGCTCGCGCGCGCCATCGCTGGCGAGGCCAAGGTGCCGTTCTTTACCATCTCGGGCTCGGATTTCGTCGAGATGTTCGTCGGTGTTGGCGCCTCGCGGGTCCGCGACATGTTCGAGCAGGCTAAGAAGCACGCGCCCTGCATCATCTTCATCGATGAGATCGATGCCGTCGGTCGTCACCGCGGTGCGGGGCTGGGCGGCGGACATGATGAGCGCGAGCAGACCCTCAACCAGCTGCTGGTCGAGATGGACGGCTTCGAGGGGAACGAGGGCGTGATCGTGATCGCGGCGACCAACCGGCCTGATGTGCTCGATCCAGCCTTGCTGCGCCCGGGCCGTTTTGATCGCCAGGTGGTGGTGCCTCTACCGGATGTGCGTGGCCGCGAGCAGGTGCTCAAGGTCCACATGCGTAAGATCCCAACCGCCGAGGATGTGACGCCCTCGCTGATTGCGCGTGGCACCCCGGGCTTCTCCGGCGCGGATCTGGCCAACCTGGTGAACGAGGCGGCTCTGTTCGCTGCCCGCGCCAATAAGCGCTTGGTCGACATGGAAGACCTCGAGAAGGCCAAGGACAAGATCATGATGGGCGCCGAGCGCCGCTCGATGGTCATGTCCGAAGACGAGAAGAAGCTGACCGCCTATCACGAGTCCGGGCACGCAATCGTCGGCCGACTGGTGCCGCAGCATGATCCGGTGCACAAGGTCAGCATTATTCCGCGCGGTCGTGCGCTGGGTGTGACCCTATTCTTGCCCGAGGACGACCGCTTCAGCTACAGCAAGCAGCGTCTCGAGAGTCAAATCTCGAGCCTGTTTGGCGGGCGGCTGGCGGAAGAACTGATCTTTGGTCCGGAGATGGTCACCACCGGCGCCTCGAACGACATCCAGCGTGCGACGGATATTGCTCACAACATGGTCACCAAATGGGGCCTGTCCGATAAGCTGGGTCCATTGACCTATAGCGAGGACGAGCAAGAGGTCTTCTTGGGTCATTCGGTGACACAGCACAAGTCGGTGTCGGACGAGACGACCCATCTGATCGACAAGGAGGTCCGAAGCTTCATTGATCGTAACTATGAGCGGGCGAAGACAATCCTCGTCGAGCACATGGATCATCTGCACGCGATGGCCGCGGCCTTGATGAAGTACGAGACCATCGATGCCGAGCAGATCAACGACATCATGGAGGGTCGGGAGCCAAGGCCGCCGAAGGATTGGAACAGTGACGAGCCGAAGCGTCCGGGTGGCAGTGCAACCGCGCCGGTCACGCCATCAACCGATGGCCGTCCCGCCTCTGGCCCGATCGGCGGTCCCGCGGGCGAGCACTGATGGACTTCGGCCTGCTCAACCCTCGCCCTTGATGATGAGGGTACTGCAGTGTGGGGCTCGGTCGATTGATTTGACCGAGCCCCATGTCATGGGCATCTTGAACATCACCCCCGACTCCTTCTCGGACGGGGGTGATTTCGTTTCTATTGAGCGCGCACTCGAGCATGCTGAGCGGATGGTTGCCGAGGGCGCGACGATCATCGACGTTGGCGGTGAGTCGACGCGCCCGGGTGCTGAGCCTGTCGCTGAGGCGCTTGAGATCGAGCGGGTGGTGCCGGTGATCGAGGCGCTCGCGTCGCGGATCGAGGCGCCGATCTCCGTCGATACCTCCAAGCCCGAGGTGATGCGTGCGGCGGCCGGTGCCGGCGCAAGCTTGATCAACGATGTTTATGCATTGCGGGTGCCAGGGGCGCTGGATGTGGCAGCGGAGACCGGTCTTCCGGTCTGCCTGATGCACATGCAGGGCGAGCCCCGCAGAATGCAGCAGCAACCGCAATACGCGGATGTGGTTGCCGATGTGATCGCGTTCCTAGCGGCGCGGGTCGCTGCCTGCGAGCAGGTGGGTATCCCGCGCCATCGGCTGTTGGTTGATCCCGGTTTTGGCTTTGGTAAGACGCTCGCGCATAATCTCACCCTGCTGGCGCGTTTAGAGCAGCTTGCTGTACTCGAGCTGCCGTTGCTCGTTGGCCTGTCACGCAAATCGATGCTTGGCGCGCTCACCGGGCGTGATGTACGCGGCCGAGTGCCGGCTGGGGTTGCGGCAGCCACGCTTGCACTCGCGCGCGGGGCTGCAATCATTCGCACCCATGACGTTGCGGCGACCTCTGATGCCCTCCGGGTTTACCTTGCAGTCGCCGCGATAGAGTGTTGAAGTGGTGAGTGGTGCTGTTGGCTCGATAACGGCTGTTGGTCGTCACGAATTACAAAGGTGAACAGTTGAAGCGCAAGTATTTCGGCACCGATGGGATTCGGGGTCGCGTCGGCGATCCGAGTGTGAGCCCTGACTTTGTCGTCAAGCTGGGCTGGGCGGCTGGCCGTGTGTTCGGTCAAGGCAACGGCAGCAGTACGGTCTTGATCGGCAAGGACACGCGCATCTCTGGCTACATGTTCGAGTCGGCCCTCGAGGCGGGCTTGGTTGCGGCCGGCGTGGATATCCGCCTGCTGGGACCGATGCCAACGCCCGGGGTTGCCTATCTGACGCGCACCTTTCGCGCCGCTGCCGGGATCGTCATCACCGCCTCGCACAATCCGTTCGATGACAACGGCATCAAATTCTTTTCCAGTGACGGCGACAAGCTGCCCGATGCGGTCGAGTACGCGATCGAAGCGGCGATTGATCAGCCTCTGCGCACGGTCCCCTCGTCCGATCTCGGGAAGGTCCGGCGTGTTGATGATGCGGCTGGGCGCTATATCGAGTTCTGTAAGGGCAGCATTCCGTCGTCGACGTCGCTCAAGGGGCTGAAGCTGGTCTTGGACTGCGCCAATGGGGCGACTTACAACGTCGCGCCCTACGTCTTCGAGGAGCTCGGCGCCGAAGTGGTCTCGATCGGCACCCATCCTGATGGGTTCAACATCAATCGCGAGGTGGGATCAACCAAGCCCGGTGCCTTGGCTGAGGCGGTCGTCGCCGAGGGTGCTGCGCTGGGTATCGCCTTCGACGGCGATGGTGATCGGCTGATGATGGTCGACGCCAATGGCCAACTGGTCGATGGTGATGCCTTGATCTACCTGATCGCTCAGTCACGGAGCAGCCTTGGGCAGGTTCGTGGACCCGTGGTGGGCACCCTGATGAGCAACCTCGGACTCGAGATCGCATTGCGCCGACTGGGCCTCGATTTCGTCCGCACCCAGGTTGGCGATCGCTACATCATGGAGCGACTCAAGGAAGAGGATGGCATACTCGGTGGCGAGCCTTCTGGCCACATCATCTGCCGGGATCGGACCACGACCGGTGACGGGATTATTGCCGCGCTGCAGGTCTTGCAGGCATTGACTGATTCCGGTACCACCCTAGCCGAAGCGGTGCGACCGGTCGAGCATTATCCGCAAGTCCTGATCAATGTTCGCCTGGAGCAGCGCACCGATGTGATGGCGCGTCCGCGCATACAGGAAGCGCTGCGCGCGGCCGAGGCCGAACTCGGCGATCAAGGCCGTATCCTGCTGCGTCTCTCCGGGACCGAGCCCTTGGTGAGGGTCATGGTCGAGGGCTTTGATGCCGCTCAGGTGCAGGCCCTAGCCGAAACGCTTGCTGGACTGGTACGTGACGAATTAGGGGCCTGAGCTGATGCAGACGACCTCGATTCACGGCATGTGGTCATCGCGACTCGCCTTCATCTTCGCGGCGACCGGCTCTGCTGTTGGTCTGGGTAATATTTGGCGTTTTCCCTATGCCGCCGGCGAGTATGGTGGGGGTGCCTTCGTGCTCGTCTATCTGCTCTGTGTCGCGGCCATCGGCGTTCCCATCATGATTGCCGAGGTCATGCTCGGGCGTCGCGGGCGGCAGAGTCCGATTAACACCATGCGTGCGCTCGCTGAGCAGGCGGGCGTCAGCCGCGTCTGGCAATTGCTCGGTTGGATGGGGATCTTGTCCGGATTCCTGATCCTGTCGTTTTACAGCGTCATTGCGGGCTGGACCCTGGCCTATGTGTTTCGGGCTGGCAGCGGTTTATTTGCGGGCATCGATGGGGCAGCCTCCGAAGCGATCTTCGGTGCCTTGATCGCGGACCCTGAACGGCTCTTGGCCTGGCATACCATCTTCATGGTCTTGGTGGTGATGGTCGTCGCGCGCGGTGTCGCGAGTGGCTTGGAAAAGGCCGTGCGCCTGCTGATGCCGACGCTATTCCTGTTGCTGATCGTCATGGTGCTTTATGCCGCGCAGGCTGGGGATTTTGGCACGGGTTTCGCGTACCTGTTCACCCCTGACTTCGGCGAGTTCAGGGCCAACGCTGGTGAGGCCATCTTGAGCGCCATGGGGCAGGCCTTTTTCAGTCTCAGTCTCGGCATGGGCGCGATCATGATCTATGGATCTTATCTCAGCAGCCATGCCTCGATTGGCGGTAACGTGGCGATCATCGCTGGGATGGATACCCTGGTGGCCCTGCTCGCTGGGCTGGCGATCTTCCCGATTGTGTTCGCCTACGGTCTCGAGCCAAGCTCTGGGCCTGGGCTGATCTTCCAGACCCTGCCGGTCGCCTTCGGGCAGATGCCGTTCGGGGCCTTTTTCGGGGTGCTGTTCTTCTTGTTGTTGGCATTTGCGGCCTGGACCTCGGCGATCTCCTTGCTAGAGCCGCTGGTGGCCTACCTGGTGGAGAATAAAGGCTTCAGCCGCGTGCGTGCATCCCTTCTCGCGGGGGTTGCGGTCTGGCTGCTGGGGATTGCCTGTCTGCTGTCGTTGAACGACTGGTCGAGCTTGACAGTCTTTGGGAAGGGCATTCTCGAGCTCTTCGATTACCTGACGGCCAATGTGCTGTTGCCGCTCGGTGGCATCTTCATCGCCATCTTCGTGGGTTGGGTGCTCGATGAGCAGGTGTTGAGAGAAGAGTTCAGCGTCACCAATGGCGCGCTGATGTTCCGTCTTTGGCGCGGCCTGATTCGCTGGCTTGCGCCCGTTTGTGTCATCCTGGTCTTTTTGAACGCAATTGGATTGATTTGACGTGCCGCAGGTAAAGAAAAGTGCGCTGGTGCGTCACTCGGCGCAAGAAATGTTTGATCTGGTGGCAGACGTGGAGGGCTATCCACGCTTCCTGCCTTGGTGTCATGCGGCGACCTTGCTGTCGCGTAACGAAGATGAGCTCTGTGGGCGCATCGAGGTCGCGCGGCTTGGCGTTCGGCAAGTGTTCTCGACCTGTAACAAACTTGAGCCACCAGAGCGCATGTATCTGGACCTCAAGGACGGTCCATTCCGCAAGCTCAGCGGCGTTTGGACCTTCACCCGCCTGCGAGAGGACGCCTGCAAGGTTGAGCTGGAGCTGGATTTCGAGTTCTCTGGTCGCCTCATCGACAAGGCCTTTGGCGGCGTCTTCGGGCAGATCGCGAATTCGATGGTCGATGCCTTTTGTCAACGAGCCGATGAGGTTTATGGTGATTGAACAGAGCGTTAATGTTGAAGTCGCTTATGCCCGTGAGCGGGCGCAGGCGCTGATTCCAGTGCAGGGCCAGCCTGGAATGACCCTCGCTGATGCCATCGAACGCTCCGGCATTCTCAGGCGTTTTCCCGAGATCGATCTCGATGTCAACAAGGTCGGCATCTTTGGCAAGGTGGCTAAGCTCGATCAAGTGCTAGCGAGCGGTGATCGGGTCGAGATCTATCCGCCGCTGCTCGCTGATCCGAAGCAGGCACGCAAGCAGCGCGCGACCGGCGCGACAGCCAAGGCTGAGGAAGAGAAGGCAAAGGAGACCGAGCGTCCAGCAGTGAGCGCCTGACCTGGCTCGGCCTCTCCTGGGCACGGGCGACGAAGAGGCGTGGCCGGATCGGACGCTCCTTAGGGTTAGGCAGGGCTAGTCGGCGGTCTCGACGCCAACGGCGTTCAGCGTGCGTGAGATGATGCCGCGGTCGTCTCGCCAATCCGGTACCTCGACGACGACTGTCTCCTCTGTCAGTGCCGCGAGTGCGGCAGCTGGGTCCGGCTGTGCGAAGCCCTCGATGCTCACGAGCCGATCCTCCTCGAACCAGAGCGTCAGCCGCTGGCTCTCCATCGGCTGATGCCCGCGGCGAATGGTGTAGATGTAATCCCAACGATTCGTGTGAAACATGTCGGTCAGCAGCGGCGTCCCGAGGAGATAGCGCACCTGCTCGCGGTTCATGCCGAGCTGGACCTGATTGACCATCCGCTCCGTAATGATGTTGCCTTGCTGCACCGTCATCTTGTAGACGAAGGGCAGGTTCGAGAGCATGGAGCCGCGTGGGCGATCCTCTTGTTTCTTGCCGCGAGCACAGCCGCTTGTCGCGAGGACCGGTACGAGGATCAGGATCGAGCTAAGAATGACAAGCCTTCGCATCAATCTGGTATAAAGCAGGGGTGGAATAAACGCTGATGGTACCGCACATGAGCGTACAGCATCAGATTCTCGAACAGACGTTGAGCGCGTAGAAGGTCGTATGGATAAGTCGTATGGATAACAAGCCGATGGAGAACCAGCGCCAGATCAAGCAGGCTGGACTTAAAGTCACTGTGCCGCGGCTGAAGATCTTGCACATCCTCGAGACCAGCGAGCAGCGACACCTGAGCGCTGAAGAGGTCTACAAGGAGTTGTTGGCCGCCGATGAGGAGATTGGGCTGGCGACGGTATACCGGGTGTTGACCCAGTTTGAGGGCGCCGGCTTAGTCGTCCGCCATCACTTTGAAGGTGGTCAGTCGGTGTTCGAGCTCAATCGGGGCGGGCACCATGATCATCTGGTCTGCGTGAAATGCGGGGCCGTGGTCGAGTTCTTCGACCAGGTGATTGAAGATCGGCAGCGGGCGATCGCTGAGCAGAATGCCTTCAAGATCGTCGATCATGCGCTTGTCATTTATGGGGACTGCCTGCAGGGCGATAACTGCCCTCGGGCCGCAGGGCTCAAACGGGGCTCGTGACGCGCAGGGAATCCTTGTCTCACTCCACCGAGCGCGGTTGGCATTCGCCGGCACGGTCGTCGGATGTGGGAGAGCTTGGGCCGAGGCGTCCGCTCCGATCACAGCCTGCCTCGGAGACCGATATTGATCCTGGGCTGATGCTGCATATCAGCATCGCTCGGCAGCAGCTAGCGCTCTATCGTGACCATGCCCTGGTTGAAGCGGTCGCGGTGTCAACCGCCCTGCTCGGTCCTGGCGAGCTGAACGGCAGCGGCTGCACGCCTCGTGGGCGCCATCGCATCCGCTTGAAGATTGGCGTTGGCTGTCCTTCTGGCGCGGTGTTCCGTGGGCGTCGTTGGACCGGTGAGGTCTACTCCGCAGCACTGGGCGCGGCTGCACCGGAGCGAGACTGGATTCTCAGTCGCATCCTTTGGCTCAGCGGCTGTGAGTCTGGGCGCAATCGGGGCGGGATGGTGGATACTCTCAGTCGTTTTATCTATATCCACGGCTGCCCGGATAGCGAGCCGATGGGGGTGCCCCGGTCGCATGGCTGTATTCGGATGCGCAATGCTGACATCATCAGACTCTGCGACTGCGTGCCGCTCGGCTGTCCGGTCATGATCGACTGAAGGCGTTGATGATGTCGCGGCTGGTCGTTGTGCGTCTGGGTGCTGCATTCTTGGTGATGTTCGGCGCCTGCACCCTGGTCTTTCTGTTGATCCATTTGGTGCCCGGTGATCCGGTCGACGCCATGCTTGGCGAGACCGCTCGTGCCGCGGACCGGGCGGCCTTGCGCGCTGCCTTGGGGCTCGATGCGCCACTGTGGCAGCAGTACCTCGACTATCTTGGTGGGCTGGCGCGGCTCGATCTGGGCCGTTCCCTGCGTGAGCAACGACCGGTGGCGAGCATCCTCGCGGAGCGATTGCCGCCGACCTTGCTTCTCGCCAGCGCTGCGCTGAGCCTCGCGCTGGCGATCGCGATCCCGCTGGGTGTGCTCGCCGCACGCTATCAGCACCGCCTGATCGATAGCTTGGCGATGAGCTTTTCGCTGTTAGGTGTTGCCGTGCCGAACTTCTGGCTCGGGCCACTTCTGATCCTGGTCTTTTCGCTTTGGCTGGGTTGGACGCCGGTCAGCGGCATGCAGCAACCAACTAGCCTGATCCTGCCCGCGATCACACTGGGTACTGGACTGGCCGCGATCTTGGCGCGGATGGTGCGAGCCACGGTGCTCGAGGTGTTGGGCGACGACTTTATTCGCACGGCTCGCGCCAAGGGCTTATCAGAGGGCGCGATACTGCGCCGTCACGCCTTGCGCAATGCCTGGCTGCCGGTGCTGACCCTCATCGGGCTGCAGCTCGGCGCATTGCTTGCTGGCGCGGTGATCACCGAAACCATCTTTGCCTGGCCGGGCGTTGGCAGCCTGATGGTCGAGGCCATCCAGGCGCGCGACTTCCCTGTGGTCCAGGGTACGGTGTTGCTGATCGCCGCGCTCTATGTGCTGGTCAATACAGCGACGGATCTTGCTTATGCCGCGCTCGATCCGCGCGTGAGTATCGGCTCAGGCTCATGAGCGACGCGATCCCGCAATCCGCATTTTGGAAGATGAGTCGTCCGTGATGCGGGATGAGCCATGCGTCTGATTCTCCCGGTCGGCATCCTCGTGGTCTGGGCCTTGGCGGCACTGATCGGCCCCTGGCTGCCGTTGGCGCCGAATCAGATCGATCTTCCGCAGATCCTCCAAGGCCCGACGCTGCAGCAACCGCTGGGAACCGATGATCTTGGGCGGCCGGTGCTTGATCGTCTGATCGTCGGCTCGCGAACCTCTTTCTTGGTCGCGATTGCTGTGGTTGCGCTCTCGTTGGCACTTGGGGTCATTGTCGGCGGCGTTGCCGGCTATTGGGGTGGCTGGCTGGATTTGGCCACGGTACGGCTGATCGATATCTTTCTTGCGTTTCCCGGCATTCTGCTCGCGATTGCCCTCGCTGGGGTGCTGGGGCCGGGGCTTGATAATCTGATCATCGCCCTGGCAGCCGTCGGTTGGGTTGGTTACGCACGGCTCACGCGGGCGCAGGTGCTTTCGTTGCGCAGCCGCGATCATATACTCGCGGCGCGGGCACTGGCCGTGCCATCGTACCGGATTCTGATCCGCCATCTGCTCCCGCTGGCGGCAGCGCCGTTGATCGTTGAGGCGACGTTTGGCGTTGCCTCGGTGGTGGTGGCCGAGGCTGGGCTCTCGTTCCTTGGCCTGGGTATCCAGCCGCCAGCAGCGTCATGGGGGAGCATGATCCGTGATGGCGTCGCCTACATGCTGGTCTCTCCGCACCTAGTGCTTGCGCCTGGCTTTGCCCTGCTGCTGGTCGTGCTCGCGGTCAATCTCGCCGGTGACCGCCTGCGTGACCGGCTTGATGTGCGTGGAGTGCGGTCTTGAAGAAGTGGTGCATGGTGAGTGGTGAGTGGTTGAGCCGCAAGGGGAGGTTGCTTGCTGGGCAACAAAGAGCCGGCGCTAGCGGTATGATTCGAGCCTGAATCCCAAAAAGAGCCGTTGGGTAGTGCCCCGATCTACAGGGCGAGGTGCAGCTGGACGCCTAAGAGACTGTCCAGGAAGGGCAGTCTCTAAAGTATTCGCAAGTTACGAAAATTCATCCTGCTGATCAGGGCGCTATCAACGATGGCAGGCCAGTGTTGAGAGACGGAGTCGGTTCATGATGAGTGCAGATCCTGGCCAAGTGCCCAGGCCGCGGCGGCTTGGGCCGGTGATGCTCGATCTTGAGGGGGCCGAGCTGAGCGCCGAGGAACGTGAGCTGTTGCGTCATCCAGCGGTCGGCGGGGTGATTCTGTTCCGGCGCAACTTTGTCACGCCGGAACAGCTTGTGGCTTTAACCGATGCGATCATCAGGGTCGATGAGCGGCGCTTGCTGATCGCGGTTGATCAGGAAGGTGGAAGGGTTCAACGGTTCAGCGAAGGGCTGACGCGCTTGCCGTCGGCGTCGCGGTTTGGCGTCCTCTACGCGCGTGATCCGCGTTCAGCATTGGAGGCGGCTCGTGCTGTTGGCTGGCTCATGGCTGCTGAGCTGCGCCAGCTGGGCGTGGATTTCAGCTTCGCCCCGGTGCTCGATGTTGAGCAAGGCCTGAGCCACGTCATAGGCGATCGCGCCTTTGCGATGGCTCCGGAGGCTGTGGCGTCGCTGGCAACGGCCTGGCTGCAAGGCGTGCACAGCGCCGGTATGGCCGGTTGCGGCAAGCATTTCCCTGGACACGGGGGCGTCGTCGCGGATTCGCATCTCGAGTTGCCCGAGGATCATCGGCCGCTCAGCGTACTTGAGCACTGGGATCTGTTGCCGTTCCGCCGGCTGATCGCGGAGGGGCTTGAGGCGATCATGCCTGCGCATGTTCGTTATGCTGCCATCGATCCTGATCCGGCCGGCTTCTCGGCGTTTTGGCTCCGTGAACAGCTCCGTGGGCGGCTGCGCTTCGGGGGCGCGATCATCAGTGATGATCTCAACATGGCCGGCGCAGGGATTGCCGGCAGTCCGGCGGCTCGAGCGCTCGCGGCCTTGCAGGCCGGTTGTGACCTGACCTTGATCTGTAACAATCGCGAGGCGGCGATTGCGGTGGTCGAGGCGGTCGTGGATTGGCCGATGACGCAGTCAGCTGCGCGTTTGCAGCGATTACGGGCCCGAACTGGCTTTGATCTGGGCAACGTTGAACGTCGGCTGGCTGCGTTAACGGCAATCGATCGGTTGCCAGCTTGAACGCATGCCTGTCCGCTGTTGCAGGCCATCTTATGGCGCATGATCCTGCCCTATTGCGGGCGCTGAGGCGAGGTCGAGGATGCGCGGCTCGGCTACATATCCGACACAGGAGATAATCGATGAATAAGATGACCGCTGAGGATTACCTGGCGATCGCGGGACGCGCTGAGTGCTTGGTTACAACCGCTGAGGTTGAAGCGGCGCTGCAGCGGATGAGCGATGCCATCAGTGCTAGGCTCGGTGATAAAGATCCGGTGGTGCTCGCCGTGATGACTGGCGGCATTGTTGCCACCGGCTTACTGTTGCCGCGGCTCGATTTCGCGCTGCGGCTCGACTATGTGCATGCAACGCGTTATCGCGGTGGCACCCGAGGCGGGGAGATCGAATGGCGGCATCGGCCCGCGGCGGCGGTCCGGGGCGAGCATGTGCTGGTCATTGACGACATCTTCGACGAAGGGCTGACAATGGAGGCGATCGTCCAGGCCTGTACCGAGGATGGGGCGGCATCTGTGCTGAGCGCGGTGCTGGTCGAGAAGGAGCGCAAGCGCGACTGTGATTATCGGCCTGACCTGGTTGGCCTTCAGGTCCCGGATCGCTACGTCATGGGCTTTGGGCTCGATTACAAGAGCTACTTCCGTAATGCGAATCGCATCCTAGCGGCGGCTCCCGCCGATATCTAAGCTCGGCGCCTGGCACAGGCTTTCGAGATGTCCGTAAAAAGCTAATATAATTAAGGGCTTTTTGACAATTTGCGGTTCATGGGCTAAACCCATCCTGAAGCACTCAATCTGTGGAGGATGGTGATGCAAACACTCGACGGCTACCGCAGTAGTCATGCTGAGCTGCGCCAGATGATCGACGATCTCCGGCAATTAACAGCGCCTGAGCAGCTGAAGATCAGGCCCAATGCGAAGACGGCCTATCAACTGCTGTGCGATCTTGCCAAGAAGGTCAAACTGCACCTTTCTGAGGAGGACAAGCAGCTCTATCCAAACCTCTTGATCCACGAAGATCCCAAGATCAAGTCGATCGCTTGGGGGTTTATCAGCGGTGAGAAGCCGCTGCGCCGCTCCTTCGACGAGTATTACAAGCGCTGGCTGAAGAACTGCGATTTCAATTTCAGCGACGAGTTCTTGCAAGAAACGCACGAAATCTTCGACATGCTTGCCTACCGGATCGACCGCGAGGAGCAGGTGCTGTTCCCAAAACTCCTCGAAATCGGAATCTTTGTCGAGCAGCGTGTCTGATCGGATTCTTGGCCTGGGCTGATCAAGGCGAGCTGATCAAGGATTGATCTGGCTCAATAAAAGGTTTCGCCAGGTTCTCCAAGACAGCCTGGCCTCCAATAGCCGGTGGGAATGACGATCAGGTCTATCCGAATTCAAGGCAAGGCCTGCGTTTGCAGGTTCTTGCCGATGCTAGGCGGGCGTCGCGAGTGTTCAAGCGTCGCCCGAGTCCAGTACAATGGCCCTCCTCTGTTCCGGGAGTGGCATTCATGTCTGAGTTGGCGATTATTGGCGGGTCCGGCTTCGGCGCCTTTCCAGGTCTTGAGGTGCGCGACACTCAGCCTGTGGAAACCCGCTATGGAACAACCTCGGCGCCCCTAGTGCATGGGCTCATCCATGGTCAGCCGGTTTGCTTCCTGGCGCGCCATGGTCCAGGGCATCGATTGCCACCGCACCGCATCAATTATCGGGCGAATATTCAGGCCCTCGTCGATGCCGGCTGTTCGTCGGTGGTCGCCTTAGGGGCCGTCGGTGGTCTCCATCCGGGCTGTCCTCCAGGAACCCTCTGCGTGCCTGATCAGCTTATCGATTACACCTATGGTCGTGTTCATAGCTTCTTCGACGATGAGTCCGATGGCGTGCGCCACGTCGATTTTACCGAGCCCTATAGCGAAGCGTTGCGCCAGCAACTGCTGACTGCGGCCTCCGCCGCTAGGATTGCGCTTCGCGATGGTGGCACCTATGCCGTGACTCAGGGACCTCGGCTTGAGACGGCAGCTGAGGTGCGTCGGATGGCGCGCGATGGCTGCGACTTGGTCGGTATGACAGCGATGCCTGAGGCAGCGCTTGCTCGCGAGCGCGATCTCGGCTATGCCACACTGGCGTTTGTCGTCAATTGGGGCGCGGGCCTCAGTGACGAAGCGATCACCATGGAGGCGATCAATGCGCAAATCGAGCGCTGTGCCGATGATATTGGGCGCCTGTTGGCGGTGTTTGCCGAACAGCGTACCCTGCCGGCTGGCTGAAACGACGCCGGCGAGAGATGTGTTCCCACAACCAACCAAAACAACCTCGCGGAGAAACAAACATGGCAGACGATCAGGAGCAAACCCCGGTGGAGAATGCTGAGCAGAATCCAACGCAAGGCCAGACGCAGCCAAAGACGCGGATGGGCTTCGTCCCCAAGGTTCTGCTTTGGGGACTTGTGCTGCTCTTTGGATACCTTTATCTCGGCTCCCTTGAGCGTGACCCTGGGGAGCCATTTGTCCCGTTCACTAAGAGCGGTGGCGAGCCTGAGGCGCCGTCCGTTGCCGCGCCTGCTTCAAGTGGGTCTGCCAGCGAGGCGGCGAGCAGGGCTCCGTCTGAACCATCTCAGCCAACGCCACCTGCTGCGGCCAGCGCAGCAGCTTCAGCGGATGCACCGGATGTGAGCAAGCAGGAGGCGGAGGCCTTTGCCCAGGCATTGATGACCAAAAAGTCGGAGCCGAAGGCTGCTGCTGAGCCGGCTCCGGTGTCAGCCCCAACGCCGGTATCAGAGCCTGCACCGGCCGCCAAGCAAGCCGCGCGGCCGGCAACGCCACCGGCACCGGCGGCTCCGGCTCCGAGCGCGACTGATGCTAAAGCAGAGAAGACGGCGGCAAGTGCTGAGGCCGCAGAGGCGCAAGCACCCGCGAATGCGAGCGATTGGGCGGCTCAGCGGCGCGCTGAGGCCGAGGCCTATTATGCCGAGCGCAGGCGTCAAGCTGAGGCCGCCGCGCGCCAGCGCTGGGAGGCAATGCAGCGCATGCAGCCAGCGCCTTGGCAAGCGGCACCGCCGGCGGTCGCACCCTATGGCCGTTGGCCTGCACCCGCTGCGCCTGGCTACTACTATCAGCATCCAGCTGCACCAGGCGCTCCTGCATCGAACTGAGCCCGCCAAGAGGAGGGTGCGGATCGGCCGCTCGGTCGGACGCACCAACCTCTCCTGAGACGACGCCCGCGCTACTCCCAGCGGAACAGTCGTGATGCGATGCTGATCAGAATCGCCGCCATCATCAGCAACAGTGCTAACTGTGGGGCGATCTCGAGCAGTCCGGCGCCATCAATCATCACGGCCCGAGCGCTATCGACCAGATAGGTCAGCGGGATGAGGTGCGAGAGGGCCTGCGCTGCTGCGCTGGTGCCTTCCATCGAGAACCAAACCCCTGAGAGCAAGAGCATGGGCCAAGACATGAGGTTGAGGAGGCCATCGGCCAGCTCCTCTGTCCTAAGTCGGGCGGCGACGATTAATCCCAAGCTGATCATGTTGAGCGCGCCGGCCATATAGATCAGGATGAGTGCGAGATAAGAGCCCTGCATCGGGAAATCGAGCAGCAACTGGGCGCCGGTATACACAATCAGGCTGGAGGCCATTACCACGATGAGCCGTGAAAGGATCTGTGCGCTCAGAAATTCGAGTGGGGTGAGCGGGGTTGCTTTGAGACGGCGCAGAACCCCGTTTTTGCGATAGCGTACCACGACCCAGCCAACCCCCCAGAGGCTGGAGAACATCAGGTTCATCGCCAGCACACCGGGCACGGCCCAGTCGGCGTAGCTCAATGCCTCGCCGCTGGCGGTTTGCCGCAATACTCGCTCTGGTGCAGGCTCGCCGTTGGTGGTCATCCCTGCCGCGCTGCTCAACGAGCCTAGGAGCAGACGCTCGGCGATCGAGCCATTGGCCGATTCCGGATTCACCCAGTAGTGCGGAGGCTCGGCTGCCGATGCCCTGGTGTCGAGGAGCAGGTCGAGCTGATGTCTGGCGACCTTGGCGACACCAGCCTTCTGCTCCCGGATCGGAACGAATTGGATGGTCTCGATTGAAAGGAAATCTTCGAACTGCTGACCGGCCGTTGACGAGGCCGTCGTGTCACCTTCGTCGAGCAGGCCGACCTTGAGTAGGGTTTGGCTGCCTGAGCCAAAGATGAAGGCGAAGGCGAGGATCATCATCACCGGCATCAGGATGTTCCAGATCAGGCCGGCGCTGTCGCGGTAGAACTCGCGGTTGCGGGCGACAAAGATCGCGACAATGCGTTTCCAGCTCGGTTGCACGAAGATCCTAGGCGCTCGCACTGGGTTTAGGCGAAGGTTGTCCGTTGGTTTCGTCACTGGTGTTGTCGCCGGTTTCGTCAGGGTGTCATCGCGAGAGCTCAGTTTCTGAGGCTGTGGCCGGTCAGTTTGAGGAAGAGGTCCTCTAGGCTCGGGCGGTGGACGCGCAGATCGATCAGGGAGGCACCGGACTGCTCCAGCTGTTCAAGGGCCGCAGGGACCTCGTCGACATAGAGCTCGATACTGGTATCTCTCAGCTCGGCGTTGGCTGGCAGGGGCTCAGTGCTGGGCCAGGCGCTACTCGGCAGGCGCAAGATCGCTGCCGGAAAATGCTCCTGAATCAGCGCACTCGGACGACCTTGGATGAGGATGCGACCCTGATCGACGATGGCGATCTCGTCACAGAGGCGCTCCGCCTCTTCCATATAGTGAGTGGTCAGGAGGATCGTCGTACCACGTTCGCGGACACGATCGATCAGCGCCCAAAAATTGCGCCTGGCCTGGGGATCGAGGCCGGTGGTGGGCTCGTCCAAAAAGACCAGCGTCGGGTCGTTCACCAAAGCGATGGCCAATAACAGACGTTGACGCTGCCCCCCGGAGAGCTTGCGCGTGTCGCGCTCTAGGATCTCGCGCAGATGACAGAGCTGGATGAGCTCGTCGAGATCCGCATGGCGCTGATAGAGGGCCGCGAACATCGCTAGGGCTTCACGAACCCGTTGGAAATCTTGCAGCGAGGTGGCTTGGAACTGAATGCCGATCTGCTCGCGGAAGTCGCGATCGAGCGGCCGGCCCCGGTAGAGCACGCGACCAGCAGTCGGTGACTGGATGCCTTCAAGCATCTCAAGGGTGGTCGTCTTGCCAGCGCCGTTTGGGCCTAGGAGACCAAAACACTGGCCGGGCCGGACACCAAAGCTGATGCCGTCGACGGCACGCAGGCCTGGGAACTGTTTCACGAGCCCGTCAGCGGCGATCAGAAAAGGATCAGTCATCGGCTCAGCGACAGGGCTGTTGTATGGTCGATGCAGTCAGTCAGTTGTCGGAGCGACGGGTTGGACACGTCCCTGTGTGGGCGCTGATGCGGTCAGGTCACAGAGCCACCGATCGCATGAGTATGCATCGGTGGTCTCGGGCCCTAGCACCAGCGGTGGTCTTATTCCTTGTCGTTCTTGGTGGTGTCGATCCCGAGCGGCATGTAGGCCGCACAAGTGCCGAAGTAGGCGGTTCCTAGCAGGATCAAGCCTAGCAGGGCCGGCAGCCAAGAGCCGGTGATGATGGCGAACAGGACCAGCACGCCGGCAGCAGCGTAACGGATGTTGCGATCAGTCTGGCCAACGTTTTTGACGAGGTTCATAGGATGCTCCAAAGGATCGATGAGTGTGGGTTCATGACGCTGGCGGCTGTACCCTGTCCGATGACTAGGGGGCCGATGACGGGAGCCCGATGACTAGGGGCCAGCTGCCTTGGTCTGACTAAGCGTTAAGATGGGGACGATGGCGTTAGGTTTCCCGCATCTGGACCGATGCCGAGAACCCTGCCTCTGATAGCGCAGCCGGCAAACGGGTGTCGCGACCGCGTGAGTCGAGAGTATAAGGGCAGATGGGGCATGGGGCGTTGCGATTGGACAATGGATGATGCAAATCCACGGCCTTTGTCCGCTAGACTGGTTATTCTGAGCGGTTTTTTCGCTGTGGTCGTCCATTCGAGCCTTTTCATGCACGGATTTCAGTTGTCCCGCGCCCTGTTTTGGGCAGTGATCGCTTTTCTTGCGCTGCTCGCGCTCCGGCCCTGGATCGACGGTTGGCTGATTGACCGCGAAGCGGCGCCCAGAGCGGTTACCGCCCGTGGTGATCTCGCGGCCGATGAACAGTCGACGATCGCGATCTTTGAGTCCGTGAGCCCATCGGTGGTCTTCATCACCACGACCGAGGAGCTGGTCAATCGTTGGACACCTGATCCGAACGTCGTTCGTCGCGGCACCGGATCGGGCTTTGTTTGGGATGGCCAACGGCATATCGTGACCAACTGGCATGTGATTGCCGAGGCGAGCGCGGCATGGGTGCGCCTGGCCGATCAGCGCATCTTCCGCGCCGAGATGATTGGCAAGAGCCCGGCCCATGATCTGGCGGTGCTGAGGATCAGTGGTGCATGGCAGGCGCCCAAGCCGATTCCGATTGGCCGCAGTGCCGATCTGCGGGTTGGGCAGAAGGTGTTTGCGATCGGCAATCCATTCGGCTTCGATTACAGCCTGACGGCGGGCCTGGTTTCGGCGCTAGATCGAACCATCTACAACGAGCGATCCGGCGAGATCCGCGGACTGATCCAGACCGATGCGACGATCAACCCGGGTAACTCAGGCGGCCCACTGATCGACAGCGCCGGGCGACTCATCGGTATCAACACAGCCATCTTCAGCACCTCTGGCACCTTTAGCGGCATCGGTTTTGCCGTTCCTGTCGATACCATCAACCGGGTCGTGCCGCAACTGATCGCGCGCGGGCGTTACATCCGACCGAGGATCGGCATCACCACCGACGACGCGATCAGCCGACCGATTTTGCGGCAGCTTGGTCTCGAAGGTGTTTTGGTGCTTGGGGTGGGGCCAGATTCGCCGGCTGCTGTCGCGGGCCTGATCGATACCCGAGTTAGTCCGACAGGGGAGATCCTGCCGGGCGATGTGATCCAGCAGCTCGACGGACAGCCGGTGAAAGAGATGGCTGATCTGATCGAGATCCTCGAAGGCTACCAGGTGGGTGACCGAGTCAGGCTCGCCATTGAGCGAGATGGCCACTCCATCGAAGTGGAGATCCATCTCGGCGGCGAATCCGTCCGTTGGGATTAGGCCATCTGCTGACTGATGCGCCGCCAATCCCTGGCGGCCCTAGACCTTAGTCGAGGCCGCAGAGGCCGCTCGGGCAGCAACCGCCGGTTCCGCAGGCTGGTGCTGGCGCGCTGCCACTGCCGAGGGCGCTGCTCGAGATCAGGTTGCCGCCGGTCGCCATGCGGCTGACCGGGGTCGATACAGGTGTATCGCCGCAGGGGATCGCTGCACGCTCGCAGAGCTCTCCCCAGGTGCTGATGGTCTCGCTCATGCGATGACTCACCTCAACGATGCGGTCATTGGTGTCACAACGATAGTCATAGGTTGGCATCTGAGAGGTCCTCTATATCGATGTTTGCTGATATACGAGGATTATACCAAGCAGACGCTCAGGGTGGGGCTGACGAGCCACCAATCTTGGCGAGCCAGATCGACCTCGAGCCCCTGCACGACGTCTTCGCGCTTGAAGGCGAGTGGCGGTCTCTCAAGGCTGATCGCGAAGACCAGTGTCGTGGGGGGCGTTGCCGCAGCCAGGTCATGGCCAAGGATCAGGAACAGTGAGAACAGCAGTGCTAGGGGCGGCCCAGCCCAGCCTTGGGCACTGAATGCAGGCCCTCGTTGGCTGGAGTGCCGATTCGCCTTGCGCTGCTTGTCTATCCGCTTGCGATTCCAAAGGCTATCCGGATGAGGCGCTAGACTGGGCTCCCGGGCGCGCTCTACTGCGCTGACGACAGCCATCAGTGGTCACGGGCTCAGTCGCCGGGCAGGATCGGAGTGGTCGCACCCTGTTCGGGATCAGGCACTGTGCTGAACCAGGCTAGCTTTTCGCGCAGGCGCACGACCTCACCGACGATGACCAATGTTGGCGGTTGCGGCGGATCATGCTCGACCTCGGTCATGATCGTAGCCAGGGTGCCGACATAGACCTTCTGCATGTGCGTCGTGCCTTGCTGCACCAGCGCTACTGGCATTTCGGGTGCGACCCCGTGCTCGATCAGCTTGTCGACGATCTGCGGCAGACCGACCAAACCCATGTAGAAGACGAGGGTTTGATTTGGCTGTGCCAGCTGTGGCCAGTTGAGATCGATGCTGTGATCTTTGAGATGGCCGGTGACGAAGGTGACCGATTGTGCGTAGTCGCGATGCGTCAAGGGGATGCCGCCGTAACAGGCGCAGCCATTGGCCGCAGTGATGCCGGGCACGACCTGGAAGGGCACGCCCTCAGCGGCCAAAGTATCGATCTCCTCGCCGCCGCGGCCGAAGATGAAGGGATCACCGCCTTTGAGGCGCAACACCCGATGGCCCGCTTTGGCGAGCTGCGCGAGCAGACGATTGATCTCCTCCTGGCGCATCGTGTGCTGATTGCGTTGCTTGCCGACGTAGATGTGCTCGGCGTCGCGCCGTACCATGTCGATGATCGGCTTGGCGACCAGACGGTCGTAGACGACGACATCGGCTTGCTGCATCAAGCGTAGGGCGCGAAAGGTGAGCAGATCGGGATCGCCAGGACCGGCGCCGACCAAGTACACCTCGCCCGTGCTAGCTTGGGTGCCAGACTCGAGCTCCTTCTCCATCGCCACCTTGGCCTCGTCTAGATGCCCGGAAAAGACGCGCTCGGCTACGCCGCCTTGCAGCACGCGATCCCAGAAGCGGCGGCGATCGCGCTGCTGCTCAAATCGGGCCTTCACCTTGTCCCGATAATCGGCACAGAGCTGGGCCAGGCGGCCATAGCCGGCGGGCACCAGTGACTCCAGCCGGGCGCGGATCATGCGTGCCAGCACGGGCGAGGCGCTACCGGTTGAGACCGCGACCACGACCGGCGAGCGATCGATGATCGACGGCATGATAAAGGTACAGTCCTCGGGCTGGTCGGCAACGTTGACCGGGATGCCGCGCGCGCTGGCAAGCGTCGCGATGCGCCGATTCACGTTGCGGTCGTCGGTGGCCGCGATTACCAAGTGCATGCTGTCGATATCCCGGTCCGCGAAGGTTCGGGCGTGATAGCTGATCTCGGTCGGGTCGACCTGCGCCCTGAACTCGTCGCTGAGTTTGGGTGCCACGACGTTGATCCGGGCGCCCGCGCGCCTGAGATTGTCGAGCTTGCGCAATGCGATCGGGCCGCCACCCACAACGAGGCAGGGCTTTGCTTTGATATCGAGGAAGATGGGGAGATGTTCCATCGCTGAGGCTGCCTCTGGGGGCGAAACTGTGGTGTGCTCTGACCGGCTGATTGGTGCAACCGTCGCAGGCCTGGAATGTTGATGGTGCTTGGCGGCTCACTGGAATCTGCTGCCAAGCAGACCAATGATCATACGCCTTGCTCGAGCCGCTTGGGGCCGATCGCCCGCCGATCGCTGGACGACCAGCGCGACAAGAACGGCGACGACACTGTTCGAGCATGTTAATATACTGAAATACTTGGTCATTGGGTAGTCAAAACCGTGGTCACAGAGATTGATTCTGAAACCCTCAAGTCACGGCTGAGCAACGGCGAGGATGTCCTGCTAGTCGATGTCCGCACGCCTGCGGAGGTCGCACAGGGTGCGTTGCCAAACGCCATCCACATCCCGATGGCCGTCATCCCGGTGCGTGCCGCGGAGCTGCCTCGCGATCGCGATCTGGTGATCTATTGCCGCAGTGGCGCGCGTTCGTATCACAGCTGTCAGTTTCTTATGCAACAGGGCTTTGAGAACGTGGTTAATCTGCGCGGTGGCATCATAGCCTGGGCCCGGCACGGCTACGAGATTGGGCCGATCAACGGCGGTTGAGCGTCGTCGAATGGGGCCAGCTGAGTGCCACTCGTATTGCCTTTTGGTCCAGTTTCGGCTAAAAATCAGCAGCTTCGTTTGTGCTGAAATACTAAAGCATAATCGTGGGTCTTGAGCTGACAGGGCTCGTCCAACTTTTTTAACACAGAGTGTGAGGTGTAACCGATGGCAGACTTCAATCAAGAGCTCGACGCAAGTGGACTCAATTGCCCGCTGCCGATCCTGCGCGCAAAGAAGACGCTCAACGGCATGGAGGCGGGCGAGATTCTGCATGTGATCGCAACCGACCCAGGCTCGGTCAAAGACTTCGATGCCTTCTCCAAGCAGACCGGCAACGAGCTGATGGAGTCGAAGGAAGAGGGTGGCAAGTTTCACTTCATGATCAAGAAGAGCTGACCTCCGCCTCACCCCTTAACACTACAGCAGGGGCTCGGCGAACGGGCTCCACTGGGAGGAAACGATGGACGAAAAGAAACTGGCCATCATCGCCACCAAGGGCTCGCTCGATTGGGCCTACCCCCCCTTCATCCTGGCGTCGACCGCCTCTGCGCTGGGCTATGAGACGCAGATCTTCTTCACCTTTTATGGCCTGCAGTTATTGAAGAAGAAGCTCGAGCTGCAAGTCACGCCGCTTGGCAATCCAGGCATGCCGATGCCGATGGGCATGGACAAGTGGTTCCCGATCCTGGGCATGACCCTGCCTGGCATGCAGGGCATGATGACCAAGATGATGAAGCAGAAGATGAAGGACAAGGGCGTCGCTAGCGTCGAGGAGCTGCGCGAGCTTTGTCAAGAGGCCGAGGTGAAGCTGATCGCCTGCCAGATGACCGTGGATCTATTCGACATGGATTCCTCGCAGTTCATCGATGGCGTTGAGTACGCTGGCGCCGCAGCCTTCTTCGAGTTTGCGGGCGAGAGCGATATCTGCCTGTACATCTGATCCTAGTCTAGCATTGAAGCAAAAAGAAGGCTGCTCATGCTCGAGCAGCCTTTGAAATGCGCGGCGAGGTGCGCGCGCTTAGGGGGCTGGTCTCCGAGCTAAAGGTTAGAAGGCGTCGAACGACTTGCTAACCTCAAGCCCGATCAGGTGCGCGTTGGCCTCGTAGTCGCCATTGATGGCGTCGGTGCCATTGATATCGACGCCTCTCACATAAGGCGTCGCGCTGCGATACTTGCGATCCTTGAACTTTACATACATATAGCCGGCGTCAATCTGCCAGCCATTGCCTAGGCTATGGCCGACGCCGACACCAAAGAGGTGGCGATCGTTATCCGGCACTCGGGCGCTGAAATGGCCATCGCCTTGGGGTGTCTCGTCGAAGGAGTAGCCAAAGCGGAGCTGGGTCTGGTCTTGCAATTGATAGCTGATGCCAAGCCGATAGGCGTTGGCGTCTTTCCAGTCGTTCACGTCCTCAAAGAGGATGGCGCCGTTGAGATCGCCCTTGACCTTGATCTGGTCAAAGCTGCTCCATCCGTTCCGGGTCCAGTCAACCTCGACTGCGAGCGCTGGCGTGAGCTCGTAACGGACGCCGAGTTGGAGGCGCCATGGGAGATTGAGATCAAGCTCCGCGGTCTGGCTGGGCTGCAGTGCGCCAATCATCACCAGAGTTGGGTTCAGCGCGCTGTAAGTGCCGTCGACGCTGATGGTGCTGCTGGAGTGGAAGTTGATACCGGCGCTGAAGGGTCCTTTCGCATAGAGTGCGCTGAGGTTGAAGCCAAGCCCGGTGCCGTCACCCTCGAGTTGAGTGATCGATGAATTCAGGGTGGCCGCTTTCACCCAATAGATGTCTAGGCCAAGTGCGACGGCTAGCTCATCGGAGATAGCGTAGCTGAGCGTCGGTGTGAAGTCGATGATCTCGAGGTTGCTCTGCGTCGGCTGCGGGCTTGTCGGTACGCTGCCGCCTGGCCCCAATGGAGGCTCCGGCAAGGTCAAGCTGCCGGTCAGCGGTGGGAAGGTCTCGGTCTTCCAGCGTGTCTCAAGGCCAAAGGGGGCACTGATGCCAAGCCCGGCCGACCAACGCTCATTGATACGAATCGCGGTCTGAAACATAGGCGCAGCGAGCCAATCCGCCCCAGCGCTGTCGTGGCTGCCACTTGAGTTAGTGACGGAGAATGAGGGTCCAATCAGCAGGCTTCCAGCGGCTATCCAGGACTGGTCGTGAAATGCGATCGCGGCTGGATTGTAAGGGGCGGCGCCACGCTCGACGGGGTTCGCTACCAACGCGTTTGCTGTGGCGATGCCCGCGGCTGAGAGCTCGGGGACGGCGAAGCCGGAGGCCGATGCGCTCGAAGAGAGGCAGGCGCCGAGAATGGCGCCGGAGATCGTTAGCGCCGACCAATGGCTGTTGTGAAATGCATACATTGAGCGAGCCTCCTCAGACCGCTGTGTGGCTTCGATTGTGGTGTGATTATTATCGCCAATGTGGTGAATATACACCGCGTTGTTGCGGGAATCCAGCTGTGTTGCGAATCTGCTCTCGCTCTTGCTGCTAAGGAGGCGCGCTCGGGCTAGATCGGAGCGCTTATGCTATAAAGGCAGACGCTGAAGACGGCTTCGAGGAGACCATGGCAGACCGCAGACTGCAGGTGTTTCACACGGTGGCGCGTCTGCTGAGCTTCACCAAGGCGGCCGAGGCGTTGCATATGACGCAGCCAGCGGTGACTTTCCAGGTCAGACAGCTTGAAGATCAATTCAATACCCGGCTGTTCGACCGCGGGCGCAACCGGATCAGCCTCACGGCTGCTGGTGCCCGGGTGTTCGAGTATGCCGATCGAATCTTTGAACTCTATGCCGAGATGGAGCAGGGCGTCCGTGAGCTCACAGGCGACATCAGCGGCTCAATCACCATCGGTGCGAGCACCACGATCGCCGAGTACATGCTGCCAACCCTGCTCGGCGACTTCAAAAAGCGCTATCCGGAGATTGGCATTCATCTCAAGGTCTCTAACAGCGAGGGCATCGTCTCGCTGGTCGAGCGCAATGCCATCGATTTGGGCGTGGTCGAATCGCCTGTCGCGAATCGTCACCTCGTGGTGGAGACCTGCAAACAGGATGAACTGGTCGCGATTGTCCGACCCGATCACGATCTTGCGAACAAACGTCGTGTGGCCTGTCGACGCGTGCTCGAGTATCCCTTCATCTGCCGCGAAGAAGGCTCTGGAACCCGTGAGGTGATCAATGATTACCTCGATGAGATGATCGGTGGGACTGGGGCACTCAAGGTGGCGATGGAGCTCGGTAGCCCAGAAGCTGTGAAGGGGGCGGTCGAGGCGGGGATGGGAGTATCCATCGTCTCGACGGCGACGATTCAGAAAGAGCTCAAGCTCGGCAGCCTGGTCGCATTGCGTTTGGAGCCGCCATTGTTCCGCCCGTTTTCGTTTGTCCATCAGAAGCACAAGTTCAGGATTCGTGTGATGGAGGAACTGCTTGAATTCGCCCGGGCCTACTGTAAGAGCAACACGAGCGCGTGATGAGATGAGCGGGAGGCTGAGATGATCCCCATGGAGCGTGCCTCGGCGCCTGAGCGCCGACTGCTGAAGATCCTGAGGGCGCTGAATGCCCAGGATCGGGCTGCCCTGATGGCTTTTGCCGAATTTCTCATGGCTGGTGGGGCGGGCGCTGCGGGCTCGTTGTCGGGCGACCGCGCGTCTGCCCCAGCGACTGAGCCTCAGCAGGAGGCGCGTCCGCCCCAAGAGAGCGTCGTTGCCGCAATCAAACGGCTACGCCGGGTGTATCCGATGCTTGATCCCGGTGAGATGTTGCATGAGACCTCGGCGCTGATGGCGGCGCATCTCCTCCAGGGGCGTGATGCGGCGGCGGTGATCGATGAGCTCGAGGTCTTGTTCGTCAGTCGCTATCAGACCCAGCTTCCAGGGATCTCGGAGGCGACCGGTGACGATGCCGGTGATGCCACCTAGCCGCTCGTGCCTGGATGATCGCCAGGCTGCTGAATCCCTGTCCAGGCTGACCTAGGTTTCCTACGATGTTGCTGCGAGCGTTCAACCGCTGGCTGAGTCGCTACTTCTCCGACCCCCAGATCGTCTTCCTTGTTTCAGCAGTATTGGTGCTGTTCGCGATCCTGCTGTTCTTCGGTCGCATGCTGACGCCGGTCCTTGCCAGTATCGTGATCGCCTATCTCCTCGAGGGGCTGGTCGGCCTCTTGGAACGCCTGCGTTGGCCGCGTTGGTTCGCGGTGTTCTTGGTGTTCACCCTTTTCATGTTGTTCGTGGCGTCGATGCTGCTTGGCGTGCTGCCCTCGGTTTCACGCCAGATCCGCGATCTGTTGCAGCAGTTGCCCAACATGCTGGCGCATGGGCAGCAGGTCCTGATGCAGCTGCCTGAACGCTACCCGGATCTGGTGACGAGCGCGCAGATTGCTGAGTTGATCGGCAGTATTCGCCGCGATATCGCGGGCCTCGGGCAACAGCTGCTGTCGCTGTCCCTATCATCGGTGGTCGGCGTGATCACACTGCTCGTCTATCTGATCCTGATGCCGCTACTGGTGTTCTTCTTCCTCAAGGATAAAGAGCTGATCTTATCCTGGTTTTGGCGCTGGCTGCCGCACCATCGAGGTGTCGCGAGCGATGTCTGGAAGAAGGTCGACCGGCAGATCTCGAACTATATTCGCGGCAAGGTCTGGGAGATCTTGATCGTCTGGGCAGTCAGTTTCGTGACCTTCTCTTTGTTCGGTCTTAACTACGCTCTGCTGCTCTCGGTGCTGGTGGGACTATCGGTGATTATCCCGTACATCGGCGCCTCCCTAGTGACCATCCCGGTGGTGTTGATCGCCTGGTTTCAGTGGGGCTGGGGGCCAACCTTCGTCTGGCTCACCGCCGCCTACCTCATCATCCAAATGCTGGATGGCAATGTGCTGGTGCCCTTGCTGTTCTCCGAGGTCGTGGATCTGCATCCGGTCGCGATCATTGTCGCGATTCTGGTCTTCGGCGGAGTTTGGGGTTTTTGGGGCGTGTTCTTCGCCATCCCACTGGCGACCTTGGTGCAGGCCATCTTGAGTGCGCTGCCGCAACATATCGATGCGAAGCGTGCCTCGGTCGAGTCGGCGCCTAGGCAGGATAGCCCGGTGGTGTGTGCATCCGAGTAGCCCCCAAGTAGCCTCCCGAGTAGCCCCAAGGTGTCGAACCTGCCCACCGAACCGCGCCGGGGGTTGTCCGCCACAGCTTCTGTGCAGCCTGCTGCAGCTGCACTGGACCCATGACCCCAAAAACCGCAGATGACGCAGATGTGCACAGATTAAAATAATATAAAACAAGGTTTTAGCAGTTCTAGCAAGGCCACCTAACAGGTGAGGCAATGATCATCTGCAATGTATTGAAATCTCTGCGTTAATCTGCGTCATCTGCGGTTGAAATGCTCTTTTTAGGATGACCGGGGTGGCCGGGCCCTAGGGTTTGCAGTGAGCGCGACGCCAAGGGGCTGCTTAATCCAGCGTCCACTCATGCACCGGCTTGCCGCTGGCCTGATGGATAAGGTAGGCCTCGGTGAGCGCGGCCATGTCTGGCCCATGCTTGGCGACCCAAGCGCGTTGCCAGGCGGCTCCAGTGCGGCGGGTTCGGGCACGGGCCTCGATGACGCCAAGCCAGTCATCAATCTCATCTCGATCGATGCCGAGCTCGCTGAGTCCGCGCCTTGCCATCGGCAGTATCTGTTGGACAATCAGTTGATGGATCGGCATCCGTGCTTCGCTGCCGCACCAGAGGATGCTGGCCTTGAGCCCATGGCGAGCGGCAAGATAGAAGTTGATTCGCGCCTGATTGAACGGCAGTCCCTGTTCTGGTGGTTTTGATTCCTGGGAGAGCGCTTGCACAGCACCGCAGTAGAAGGCGGCGTTGGCGATGTTGTCGATCGTTGAGGGGCCGGCGGCGATCACGCGATGCTCCATCCGTAGATGCGGGCGTGGCTGAGTGTTGGGTCTAGCCTCCCAACCGATCAGTGGCCGATTCCAGCGCCAGATGGTGCCATTATGCAGTCTCAGGTGTGCAAATTGCTCCACAGGCTCGTCCATCAGATGCGGCAGAATCACCGGGTAGCGGGTGATATTGGAGCGGAAGCATTCCATCACCGAGCGCTCCGCATAGCGGATGCCGAAGCCGACCCGCTCGCGCAAGGGGCTGTCGCCGACCGAGACCGCTTGCTCGAACAACGGGATGCGCGTTTCGCACCAGAGATCGCGGCCAAACAGATAGGGTGAGTTGGCGCCGATTGCGACCGTGATCGCGGCAAGTAGCTTGGATGCGTTGAACACCCGGGCCGACTCGGCAGCCCCGATCTTGAAATGGATCTGAAACGAGGTTGCTGCTGATTCGAGCATCACGTCTGGCTGCTCGATGAACAGAGGTCGCTCGCCTTCGATCGCGAGTCGGAACGGCTCGCCATCGCGCAGGCGCAGGATCTGCTCGTTGAGCGCGCGATAGCGCGGCCGCGGTGTCATCTGTGCTGGAACCAGATGATCAGGACGCACCGTTGGGAGGATGCCGATGGTGCCGACCTGGGCGTTGAGTGTTGCTGCGGCAGCTTGGCTATGGGCTAGGGTGCGCTCCAACTCTGCATGGAGCCGACGGAAGGCTTGGCCATTCAAGGGCACGGGTGTGCTATTGAGCTCTAGATTGAAGCGTGCCAGCTCGGGCAGGATCAGCGGGTCTTGTTGTTGCTCGAGGAGGGCGTCGATCACCGGCGCTGGCGCCTGATGGCGGCGGTCGATGAGCCAGGCCTCGAGTTCAAAGCCGGTCTCGCGCGGGCAGTCGGCAAAGGCGTCCTCGGCGAACCAACGCTCGAGCAGCGCAGTCTCGGCCTGGAGGCGGGCCTCGAACTCGCGAAAGTCGGCCTCAGTGAATGAGTGGTGCTGGATGTCTTGGCCCATCGAGATGCTTTGCCTCCAATTGGGCGCGAGGCGAGTGCTGCCTGGCTCAGACTGTCCTTAACATCCTGTCGAGTGCTTGTAAACGCTCTGGTGTGCCGATATCCAGCCATTGCCCGCGATGCCGGAGACCGCCGCAGCGCTCATTCGCAATGGCTGAGCGCAGCAATGGCGCGAGCGGGAAGGCGCCAGGCGGACAGGCCGCGAACAACTGTGGGCGATAGAGGCCGATGCCAGAGAAGGTGAGCACCGGATCTGCGGCTGGGCGAGCCTGTTCCTTAAACTGAACCCGATCTCCAAGCAGGGCAAAATCACCCTCTGGATGATGAGGTGGATTATCGACCAGGACGATCTGCGCTAAGTCCTGATCCGCAATGCGCAGCTGGCGGAGATCGAAGTCACACCAGATGTCACCGTTGGTGACCAGGAAGGGGCCATCACCGAGGAGTGGCAGCGCGCGATGGATGCCGCCGCCGGTCTCCAGCGCGCGTCCTTCGCCCTCCGGCGAATACATAATCTGGACGCCATAGCGGCTGCCATCGCCCAGAGCCTGCTCGATCTGTTCGCCAAGATGGGCATGATTGATCACGAGCTCGCTGAAGCCGGCCGCCCGCAGGCGCTGAATCTGATGGACGATCAGCGAGACGCCACCGGCCTGGAGTAAGGGCTTGGGGCTGTGATCGGTCAGCGGGCGCATACGGTTGCCACGCCCAGCGGCGAGGATCATGGCCTTCATGGTGCTTGGCTCGATGCTGGGGCTCGCGCCTCGAGCAGTGCCGACAGAAACAGGCTGGCGAGCACAAAGGCGAGGAAGAGGAAGAACCCAAGCTGTAGGCGAGTGCCGTTGGTACTGAGCAGGTCGACCTGACGGCCGAGGCCACTCAGCTCAGCGAACTGGCTGCTGATCAGGCCATCGAAGCCGAGATAGGCCATCAGGATGGCGACGACCAGCACATCGGCCATCGACCATTTGCCCGAGCGCAGGGTGAAGAAACGCACCAGCGCCTGTCCGCGCAAGCCTTTCAGATCGGTGTAATAGAGCAAGCTGGCCAGGATCTTGGCAGCCGGAAAGATCAGGCTGAAGAGCAGGACCAGCAGGGCGACTAGGATCATATCCGCGGCGCCGGTGGCAGCAAGCACCTGAACCAGATCGAGGATGCTCTTGCTCTGGAAGTAGAGGACTTGATCGGTGAAGATGAGCGGCTTGCCGAGAAGGCTCAGGCTGAGCTGATCGATGCGTGCCTCGACCTCGATCATCGGCGTCATGACACCAGCCGCGAGCAACAGCAGTGTGGCCGCGGAGAGCATCAGCATGGTCTCGGGGGCGAGTGAGTGGCGTCGCGGGTTGATCGCCGTCGCCGCTGCCGTGGCGCATCCGCTCCCGACCCTGTTGCGACTGCCCATTCCGCTGTCACAGCCGTGGCGCGGCCCAGCTTGATCAGCGCCCAAGCGCGAGCCCGGATCGAGCCAAGCAAGGATGAACAACAGGCTCACGCCGCCCAGCGCCCAGAGGGCGCCGCGTTGCGCCTGCGCTTGGTGGGCAGTCGCGGTCTGCTGGAGCGTCTCGATGCAGTCGGCCCTGGTCTCGCAGCCATGGGCTTCCTCGATCTGTCGCGGCAGCGAGCGGTCAACCTTGGTGAAGGTGGCACCCGCGGCCTGCTCGATGGCCTGCAGCAGCTGATGCTGGATCTCGCGACGGTTCTCGGGGCGGTTCAGTTCCTCCAGCACCGCATCGGCATAGAGCGGGACGCGGGCACGGAGCTGGTCAAAGTCGACGAGCCAGTCCTGAACGCCTTGGCGCAGACTGCCTTGCAAACGATCGACCCAGCTCTCGCCCTCGGCATTGCGACGGCGCAAGACCTGCTCAACCTCTGAGAGCATCCGGTCGAGCAGGATCTCAAGGTTGCGCTTGATCTGTGGCCGATTCTGCTCAGTGAGCTCAAAGGCCTGAAGACGCTCGGCCAGAATGGCGGAGACTTGACTGACCCAGACCTCGGCGTCGAACAGGCCGTATTTCACATCCTGGAGCTCGGCGCGCTGCCATTGGGTCTGCTGCAGCGCGCGCAGCTCCAAGATCAGCTGATAGGTCGCGATGGATACAGCGACCAAGAGGATCGCCGCGATCAGGCCGACGATGATCCGCTTTAGCTGTGCCAGCATAGGCGCCTAAGAGCCCCGCCTTAGCCCCGCATCGAGTCGAAGAACTCGTTGTTGGTCTTGGTGGTCTTGAGCTTATCGAGCAGAAACTCGACAGCGGCAAGTTCGTCCATCGGATGCAGGATCTTGCGCAGAATCCACATCTTCTGCAGCTCGGCGGCTGGCATCAGCAGCTCTTCGCGGCGGGTGCCGGAGCGGTTGATGTTGATGGCCGGGAAGATGCGCTTCTCGGCGATGCGTCGATCCAGATGCAGTTCCATGTTGCCAGTGCCCTTGAACTCCTCGTAGATCACATCGTCCATGCGTGAGCCCGTCTCGACCAGCGCGGTCGCGAGGATGGTCAGCGAGCCGCCTTCTTCGACGTTACGCGCGGCACCGAAGAAGCGCTTCGGCCGCTGCAGGGCGTTGGCGTCGACGCCACCGGTGAGCACCTTGCCCGAGGATGGCACCACGGTGTTGTAGGCGCGCGCCAGCCGGGTGATGCTGTCGAGCAGGATGACGACATCGCGCTTGTGCTCGACCAACCGCTTGGCCCGCTCGATCACCATCTCAGCAACCTGTACATGGCGGGTGGCTGGCTCATCGAAGGTCGAGGAGATCACTTCGCCGCGCACTGAGCGGGCCATTTCGGTGACCTCTTCCGGGCGCTCATCGATGAGCAGCACGATCAGGAAGACCTCGGGATGATTGTGCGCGATCGACTGGGCGATGTTCTGCAGGATCATCGTCTTACCGGCCTTCGGCGGTGACACGATCAGGCCGCGTTGGCCCTTGCCGATCGGTGCGACCAGGTCGACGGTGCGCGCGGTTAGATCCTCGGTGCTGCCGTTGCCGACCTCAAGCCCAAGACGCTGCTGGGCGAACAGCGGCGTGAAGTTCTCGAACAGGATCTTGGTCTTGGCATTCTCGGGCCGGTCAAAGTTGATATCGCCGACCTTGAGCAGCGCGAAGTAGCGCTCGCCATCCTTGGGCGGACGGATCTTGCCGGTGATGTTGTCGCCGGTGCGCAGCGAAAAGCGCCTAATCTGGCTGGGGGAGACGTAGATGTCGTCCGGTCCAGCGAGAAACGAGGCGGTCGCGGAGCGCAGAAAGCCGAAGCCGTCAGACAGGATCTCGAGCACGCCGTCGCCATAGATATCCTCGCCGCGTTTTGCCTTGGCCTTGAGGATGGCGAAGATGAGGTCCTGCTTGCGGGACCGCCCGACGCCTTCGAGCTCCATAGACTGCGCGAGATCTACTAGCGCAGGGACGGGCATCAATTTTAGCTCGGTAAGATTCATGGATGGTTGATTCGACGGGGCTCGGCTGCGCTCCCCGCGCGAGGATCGCGGAGGACTCGGCGGGGACGAGCAGAGCTCGTCAGTGGTGGGATCTTCGGAGTCGGCCTGGTTGCCTGGCTCCGTCTCGATGTTGCCGGATCGATTCCTGGGGTTATTCCCGGGCCGGCGCCGCGGGCGGGTGCGTGGCTGGTTCAAAGGTTGCTATCGATGAAGACGGTGAGTTGGGACTTCGAGACCGCGCCGACCTTGATCGCCTCGGCCTCACCGTTTTTGAACAGGATCAGCGTTGGAATACCGCGAACGTTGAAGCGCTCGGTGACCGCTCGGTTCTCGTCGATGTCGAGCTTAGCGACCTTAATGCGCCCTTCGTACTCCGCTGCGATCTCCTCGAGGACCGGGGCGATCATCTTGCAGGGGGCGCACCAGTTGGCCCAATAGTCAACGAGTACGGGCTGGTCGGACTGCAACACGTCTTGTTCAAAGGTATCGTCAGTCACATGGACGATTCGGTCGCTCACTTCGGTATCTCTCCAGGTTGGGGGGCAAATTCTGCGTCGGCACCGGCCCTTGGTTGTGCGCCAACAGGTTGTGCTCTTTGCGATCTTGTTATGACGATCTCGGTGATGGCGCCGTTGGCGAATCGGCTTGATGGGGCCGTGGTTGAGTACGACGACTGCAAGTCGAGTGATCGAACAGCCGAGGTTGGCTCGCAACAGGGGCACCGGCTAGCCGATCCTGTCAGGCTCGCAGGCTAAGGCTGTGCAGCCCGAGCGCTCGCCTGCTGGGCCAATGGTGTGTTGGCGGTGCAGCGAGACGGGATGGGGTGAGCTGGCGGCTGGCGTAAAGGCCGCCGCCAGCGTTAGGATGCTATTTGAGCTAAAGATATCAAGTTTTGCAAGCCCTGCGCATCTCGTCATTTAGGGCGCCGGCCTCGTTTTCACCTGTTCGCGCTGCTATGCCCCAGACTCACCTCACTGATACCCGTTTTGATCAATTCGATCTTCATCCAAGCATTCTTGCTGGCCTCGAAGCCGCTGGCTTCCACTATTGCACCCCGATTCAGGCCGAGACACTCCCGATCGCGCTCGCGGGCCAAGATGTCGCCGGACAGGCGCAGACCGGCACCGGCAAGACCGCGGCCTTTCTGGTGGTTGCGCTACAGCGGCTGCTCAGGCAAGACCTGGCTGCGGCGTCGGTCGCACCGGCTGTCGAGGCCGCCTCGGATGCCGATGCGGCGACCGAGCCCCATGCGCAGCCAGCGCCAAATAGGCCGCGGCAGCCCAGGGTGTTGATCTTGGCGCCGACTCGCGAGCTGGCGGTGCAGATCCACAAGGATGCGCAGTTGCTCGCCTCCCATACCGATTTTCGTCTTGGCTTGGTGTATGGGGGCACCGGCTACCAGGCGCAACGGGATGACATCGCGGCGGGTGTCGATATCCTGATCGGAACCCCGGGGCGCTTGATCGACTATCTGAAACAGCGAGTCTTCGATCTGCGTCAAGTCGAGGTCGTGGTGCTCGATGAGGCCGATCGGATGTTCGATCTCGGTTTCATCAAGGACATCCGATTTGTGCTCCGGCGCCTACCGCCGCTGAGCGAGCGGCTCGGCCTGCTGTTCTCGGCGACGCTTTCCTATCGCGTCATGGAGCTGGCCTATGAGCACATGAACGATCCTAAGATGGTCGAGATTACCCCAGAGCGGGTGACCGCCGATCGGGTCACTCAGCGTGGCTACATGGTCGCCAATGACGAGAAGGTGCCGCTGCTGATCGGCCTTCTGCGGCAGCTCGAGGATGCGCGCAGCATGGTCTTCGTCAACACCAAGCGCGAAGGCGAGCGCGTCTGGGGCTACCTGGAGGGCAACGGCATCAAGGCGGCCATGCTCTCCGGCGATGTGCCGCAGAAGAAGCGACTCAGTCTGCTAAGACAGTTCCAAGAGGGCGAGCTTGCGACCATGGTTGCAACTGATGTTGCTGCCCGTGGTCTGCATATTCCGGGCGTCACCCATGTGATCAACTATGATTTGCCGGATGATGCCGAGGACTATGTGCATCGGATCGGCCGCACCGCGCGCGCGGGCGCGGCCGGCGATGCGATCAGCTTTGTTTGCGAGAGCTATGCGATGGGCTGGCCGGATATCGAGGCTTTCATCGGTGCGCGGATTCCGATCAGCACCGTCGAGCCCGACTTGCTTGCTCAGATCGATCCGAGGAGTCGGGTTCGGGTCGAGCGGCGCGCGCGTGATGAAGGCCGCCCAGGTCGGCGTCATGCGCCACGCGAGCGATCAGGGCGCCCGGGAGGTCAGGGAGGCGCGCGTGGTCGCTCTGAACCTCGGCGTGAGTCGGCTGCAGCGGCTGCACAAACCGAACAGGCCCAGGCGGCCGAGCCGGTTTCGGCGTCAGCGGTGGCCGCGGGCTCTGGCGCCGTCGCGCCCGCTGCAACAGCCGCGGCCCACTCGGCAGCGCAGGCGCCCAAGAAGCGGCGTCGTCGTCCGCGGCGACGCTCGGCGGCCACCGCGCCAGAGCCTGATACTCAGCATTGAGCGGGCTCAGCCGATTTCTGTTAAACATACTGTTGGAGCTGGTAGCGTCGATGTCTCGTTCCTGCCTTTACTGCGGGTTGAACTGCCCGCCCCTGATTGCCCGTCTCCTCCTGGCAGCGCTGTTGCTGAGTATGGCGCTGGCTGTGAGCGCTGCGGGCGATGATGCAGATTCCCTGAACTTCAGCGATCTGCCGCGCGATGAGCTGCTGAGCTATCCGGCGTGGTTCAATGAGCCGTTTTTGGACTTGCGCGCCGATCTCGAGGAGGCGCGGGAGGCGGGCAAGGGGCTGATCCTGTACTTTGGCCAGAAGCGCTGCGCCTACTGTCATCAGCTCATGGATGTGAACTTTGGCTCTGAGACGGATATCGTTGAATATACCCGTCGTCACTTTGACATCACGCCGATCGACATCTGGGGGGTGGCTGAGGTGACGGATTTGCGCGGACGGACCATGACCGAGCGCGGTTTTGCGTTGCGAGAGCGGGCGGATTTCACGCCGACCCTGATCTTCTACGACGAGCGCGGCAACGAGGTCTTGCGCCTCCGTGGCTACTATCCGCCCTATCAGTTCCGTGCTGCGCTTGAGTATGTCGCCGATGAGCATTATCAGCGGGAGTCGTTCAGGGACTATCTGGCGCGGGGCGATAATCGGATGGTCTTCGATGCCGCGGACCTGAACGACCAGCCTTTTTTCCAGCCGCCCCCGTTTAACCTTGATCGCAGTCGGCTGCCAGCCGAGCGGCCCCTCGCGGTGTTCTTTGAGCAAGGCGACTGTCATCCTTGTGATGTGCTTCACGGGCAGGTGTTGCAAGAGCAGGCGATCGCCACGGATTTTGCCGGATTCGACAGTGTCCAGCTCGACATGTGGTCGCAGACACCGCTGGTGACACCCTCCGGTGAGCGGACGACGGCGCGAGACTGGGCAGCGGAACTGGGCCTGTTCTATGCGCCAGCCCTGCTCTTTTTTGATGAGCGGGGCCGTGAGATCATTCGCATCGACTCGGTGGTTGGTTTTTACCGATTACACAACGTGCTCAACTACATCAGTAGTCATGCCTATCGAGAGGAGCCGAGCTATCAGCGCTGGCGACTCAGCCGCGGCTTCTGAGGCGCCTTAGCAACTGGCGGATAAGACGCGTTTGCCGAGGCGCAGCCCGCACGAAAACAGAGCGGTCGGAAACGGCCCATGCCAGCTGTCGCCCCAGGCTTTGTATCGAGCATGCGCCTTTGCTTAGCGCTGGTATGCTTCTTGCTCAAGCTTTGCTGAGGCAGGAGGCAACAATCACCAGAGTCGCCGCAAGTTAGCCAGATCCTGCGCATTTGGCATCGCGCCCTGAGTGTCTGGGCGGGTTCCGGCCTGGCATCTCGCCGGGGATCTGCCTGGAGATTGGCTGCTTGTGTCTCAGTCGTGACTCGAGGATCTGATTCCGGCTGATCCTCAGGCTGTTGGCGCGCCAGTGTCCCTCAGTCTTGAGGCTGTCACCTCGCGCTTCAAAATTTGCGGCATGATGAGCCATATTTGACCCGGCTGAGCGCTGTTCGCACTTGGCCCTAAGAGATTGTTGTTTATGCAGAGTATCTATATCGCTGGCGCCGGTTCGGGCAGCGGCAAATCGGTCGTCGTGCTGGGCTTCATGGAGATGTTGTCGGCGGTCAATCGGCGTGTTGGATTTTTCCGGCCTGTGGTCAGCGGCTCGGTCGAGCAGGACAGCCTGACCAGCCTGATTCGCGATCGCTACGATCTGCCCTTTCCAGCCGAGATGCTCTACGGCTGCACGGCGCAGATGGCGAGCGAGCTGGCAGCGGGCGGTCATTACGACGAGCTGCTCAAGCTGATCCTGAATAAGTTTATGCTGCTCGACGAGCAATGTGATTTGGTGCTCTGTGCCGGCACCGATTACGACGGCCTGGTGCCCTCGCTGGAGTTCGACTTCAACGCTGATCTCGCGAACAATTTCGGCTGCAGCATCGTGGTGGTGGTCAAGGGCTTCCAGCGCAGCTCGGAGGAAGCTCTGCACGCGGTGCACATGGCGCACGAGTCGATGATCAACCGCGGTGGTGATTTGTTGGCGACCGTGGTCAATGGTGTCCATCCGGATCATGTCGAGGTGGTCAAGCGGCGAGCAAGGGCGGTGCTTCCGCAGACCGAGACCCTGCATGTACTGCCCGAGACCGAGGCGCTGAGCAAGCCCACCATCGGTGAGATCCACAAGATGCTGCAGACCGAACGGCTCTGCGGCGAGGCCGATGCGCTGAATCAGGTCGTCACTCACTATAAGGTGGCGGCGATGGAGGTACCGGACTTCCTCAACTATGTCGAGGACGGCTGCCTGATCATTACCGCCGGTGATCGCAGTGATATCATCCTCGCCAGCCTGGCCGCCGATGTCGCTGACTCCTTTCCGCGCGTGGCCGGGCTGTTGCTGACCGGCGGGCTGAAGCCGGCTGAGAACGTCCAGCGGCTGCTGTTCGGGCTGCGGCGCAGCAAGGTGGCCGTCCTCTGCACCCAGCGCGATACCTTCCGGACTGCGCTGGCGGTGAATAAAGTCGAATCGGTGATCCTGCCGGGAGATGAGCGCAAGATCGCCGCCGCGCTCGGCATGTTCGAGAGCGCGGTCGATATCAAAGCCCTGCAGGAAAGCATCGCCTTGCACCAGTCAGCGCGAATTACCCCGTTGATGTTCGAGTACGAGCTGATTCAGCGTGCCAAGTCGCAGCGCAAGCGCATCGTGCTGCCTGAGGGCCAAGACGAGCGTATCTTGCGCGCTGCCGAGATCCTGACCCTGCGTGGGGTCGCAGAGCTGGTGCTGTTGGGGAATCCGGACAAGATTCGGCGTCGCATCGGGGAGCTGGGCTTGCAGTTGGAAGGCATCGAGATCATCGATCCGATCCACTCGCCGAAGCGTGTCGAGTACGCGGCCGTCTACCATGGTCTGCGCGCGCACAAGGGGATCTCGGAGCAGATTGCGTTCGATGCGCTTGAAGACGTGAGCTATTTCGGCACCCTGATGGTCTACACCGGTGATGCCGATGGGATGGTCTCGGGGGCCCTGCATACGACACAGCACACCATTCGCCCCTCGTTCGAGACCATCCGCACCAAACCCGAGACCAAGCTGGTGTCGAGCGTCTTCTTTATGTGCATGCCGGATCGGGTGCTGGTGTATGGCGATTGTGCGGTGAATCCGAATCCAGATGCCGAGCAGCTGGCCGATATCGCAATTACCTCGGCCGGGACCGCGACGGCGTTTGGCGTCGAGCCGCGGATTGCGATGCTGTCGTATTCGACGGGCTCCTCTGGGAAGGGGGCTGATGTCGAGCGGGTCCGCGAGGCGGTCGCGATCGCGCGCGAGCGTCGGCCCGATCTCAAGCTGGAGGGTCCGATTCAGTACGACGCCGCGGTTGATGCCAGCGTTGCGCGCTCAAAGATGCCAGATAGTGAGGTGGCGGGGCAGGCAACGGTGTTCATCTTCCCTGACCTGAATACCGGCAACAACACCTACAAGGCCGTGCAGCGCAGCGCGGGCGCAGTGGCCATCGGCCCGGTGCTGCAGGGCCTGAATAAACCGGTCAATGATCTCAGCCGTGGCTGTACGGTCACTGATATCGTCAATACGGTCGCGATCACCGCGATCCAGGCGCAGACCCTTGAGGGGGCATCATGAAGGTTCTGGTGCTGAATTCCGGCAGCTCTTCGATCAAGTTTCAGTTGTTCCGCAGCGATGATTGGAGCGTGCTGGCGTCAGGCTCAGCGACGCGCCTTGGTGAGCCCGAAGCGCTGCTAAGCTGCCGTTGGACCGATGCCGAGGGCATGCAGCAGCGCCGGGAAGCGCAGGCCGCGATGCCCGATCATCAGCAAGGACTGCAGCGCATCGCTGAGGCCTTGGCGCAGACGGGCACGCTGGCTGATGCCTCGGAATTGCTGGCGGTCGGGCATCGAGTGGTGCATGGCGGCGAGGCCTTCCATACGCCGACGCGGGTTGATGACGATATCATCGAGGCGATTCGCCAGGTGATTCCGTTGGCGCCGCTGCATAATCCGGCCAACCTAGACGGCATTCTGGTTGCGCGCGAACTGTTTCCGTCGATTCCTCAGGTCGCGGTCTTCGATACGGCCTTCCACCAGACCATGCCGCGCAATGCCTACCGCTATGCGATTCCGGACTATCTGTACCGCGAGCATGGGGTTCGGCGGTACGGCTTCCATGGCACCTCACATCACTATGTTGGACGGCGCGCCGCGGCGCTGCTCGGCAAGCCATTTGAGCACTGCAACCTGATCACCTTGCACCTAGGTAATGGCGCCAGTGCGACCGCGATTCGTGAGGGCAGCAGTATTGACACCTCGATGGGCATGACCCCACTGGAGGGCTTGGTGATGGGCACTCGCAGTGGTGACATGGATCCGGCGGTGCCGTTCTACCTCAGCAAGCATCTGGGTCTCGACAATGACACACTGGAGGGGCTGCTGAACCGCCAAAGTGGCTTGCTGGGTCTCTGTGGTGACAATGATCTGCGTGAGATTCAGCGTCGGGCCGAGGCGGGCGATGAGGCCGCTGAGCTTGCCCTTGGCGTCACCGCGCATCGGCTGAAGAAGTACATCGGCGCTTATCTCGCCGAGCTGGGCCGCGCAGATGCGCTGGTCTTCACCGGCGGCATTGGCGAGAACTCGGCAGAACTGCGTGCGCGCGCTTGTGCTGGCCTCGAGAACCTCGGCATCCGCATCGACGCTGAGGCGAATGCGGCGACCTCAACAGAGGAGCGCGCCGTTTCGCGCGCGGACAGCCCAATCCAGATCCTGGTGATCCCCACGAATGAAGAACTGCAGATCGCGCGTGAGGCGGTCGAGGCGGTCAGCTGAGTGGTTGTTTTGGTTGGCCCGGATCAACACCGAAATCGATTCGGCCGTTATCATTCAATGTCTGCACCCCAATATCTATCCCCTGAAATCTGCTCTCCGACAGATCCTGTTCTGATGAATACTCCCGTCAGCCTGCATCCAACGGGTGCCGCCTTACTCTTTGACGTGCTGCAGGATCTCGGTGTCGAGGTCATCTTTGGCCATACTGGCGGTGCGGTGATCCCATTGCATGTGGAGTTGAACAAGCGCATGCGCCGGGGCGAGCCGGCGCCGCGCTTCCTGCTCTGTCGGCAAGAAGGTGGTGCTGGACATGCCGCTGAGGGCTACGCGCGCTCGAGCGGTCGCGTCGGGGTTGCACTGGCGACCTCGGGGCCAGGCGCGACCAACCTCGCAACGCCGATCGCCGATGCCTACAAGGACTCGGTGCCGACGGTCTTCATCACCGGCCAGGTGCCAAGCCATGCGATTGGCAGCGATGCCTTCCAAGAAGTCGATACCGTCGGCTTCACGCGACCGATCTCCAAACACAACTATCTGGTGCGCGACGTCAGCGACCTGGAATGGGTGCTCCGCGAGGCCTTTGCGCTCGCACAGCAGGGCCGTCCGGGGCCGGTGGTGGTCGATATCTGCAAGGATGTGCAATTGAGCGCTTGTGTCACACCACGCCCACCTCGGCGCCGGCATCGGCCCGAGATGCCATTCGAGGCTGCGCGCGCGGATGCCATCCTGGATGCCCTTTGCGCTGCCGAGCGCCCGGTGATCAAGGCCGGTGGCGGCATCATTCATGCCGGTGCTGCCGCTGCGCTATGCCGTTTTGCGGAACGCTTTGAGGCGCCAATCACCACCACCTTCAATGCCTTGGGGGCGGTCCCCTTTGACGCGCCTTATTATCTCGGTATGCCAGGCATGCATGGCAGCGTACCCGCCAACTATGCGCTGCGCGATGCTGATCTGATCCTCAGCCTGGGTGGGCGCTTTGATGATCGGGTTGCGGTCAAGGACTTCGCCCTCGGCAAGCGCATTGCGCATGTCGACATCGATCCTTCTGAGATCGACAAGACGGTCAAGACCGATTTGTATCTAGTCGCGTCCTTGACCCTGTTCCTTGATCACGCGCTGGCGAGCACCCGCCATGCCCGCCATCCGCATTGGCTGGCGCAGGTGGTGGCATGGCGACAGCAGTTGCCTCTTCCCTATGCCGAGGGTGAGTACATCAAGCCGCAGGCGGTGATCGAGACCTTATCCGAGCTGACCTCCGGTCAGGCCACCCTGGTGACCGGTGTTGGCCAGCATCAGATGTGGTCAGCTCAGTATTATCGCTTCCAGCGTCCGCGGCAGTGGATCAGTTCCGGTGGCCTTGGCACCATGGGGTTTGGGCTGCCAGCGGCGATCGGCGCCTGGTTCGCGACTCCCGAGCTGCCGGTGGTGCTGGTCGATGGTGACGGCAGTTTCCAGATGAATATTCAGGAGCTGGCGACCGTCGTGGCAAACGCCATCCCTCTGAAGATGTTCGTGCTCAACAACAGCTTCCTGGGCATGGTGAGGCAGTGGGAAGACATGATGGACGGTGGTCACCATTACGAGACCTGCCTAGCCCGGCGCGAAGATTGTGATCCGGACTGTACCCAGATCGATCAGACCTGTCGGCGCCAGTTTCCGAACCTGCTCGGACTCAAGTACGTCTATCCACGGCTCGAAACATTGCGCGCCAAAGACCCACAGGAACTGCGCGCTGTGCTGGAGCAGGCATTGGCGTTGCCAGGGCCGGTCCTGGTCGACGTCTGGATTGACAAGGCCGAGGATGTGTTGCCAATGGTGTTGCCTGGGGGGCGGCTCGAGACGATGATCGAATCTTAAAGCGGGCTGTGCATCCGCTTGACCCAGGCTGCCGCTGCTCAGCGGTGCTGACGGCAGACCAACATGAACGCTTAAATGACCGCCGCCTTCTTGTGTGTAGCAGGTTGCTGTGCTAGTTGTAGCGAGTAAAAAAAGATCGAGCTACTGAATGCCCCAAGCGGGGAACCTATTGTTTTTGGAGGATGACTGCCAAATGACTGCTTTTTCACAACTTCACGCGCAGAATCATAAGATCACCGAGCTCTCGAACGTCTTTCTCTACCTGATCCAGAGTCGGGAGATGTGCGATACCGAGACCGCCTGCGATGTCTTCTTCGAGTATACCGGCAAGGTGCGCGAACACATCGAGCTGGTGGATCGTGAGCTCTGTGGCCGTTTGATCTCCTATCCTGATCAATCGGTGAAGAACACTGCCAATCGTTTCCTCTCCGGCTCCACCGAGATCAAGCGCATCTTTAACAAGTACCTGAAGGACTGGTGCTCGGAGCCGCACCGCCGGCTGCAGATCCGTGATTACAACGAGTTCATGAAGGAGACCGAGCAGATGTTCGCCTTGGTGCTCGACCGCATCCAACGTGAGACCGAGCATCTGTATCCGTTGATTCGTAAGCTCGAGGAAAAAGACAAAGTTGCGGCCTGAGCGGGTCAGGGCAGGCATGCCATGCCGCCCTTGGTCGCTCCGGTACGCTAGGCTAATTGATTTGCTTGGAAGGCCCAATCATGCATCGCGTCAGGCTTGACGACACTGCCATCGCCGCCTCGCTGCAATCGCTGAATGCTGGCGCCAGATCACCTTGGGTGATCAAGGAGGCGAAGCTCCACAAGACCTTCTGGTTCCAAGATTTCAGCGAAGCCTTTGGCTTTATGACGAGGGCTGCGCTTGCTGCTGAAGCCATGGATCATCATCCTGACTGGTGTAATGTCTATAAGACCGTCCGTGTCGACCTCAGCACCCATGACGTCGGCGGTCTCAGCGAGTTGGACTTCCAACTCGCTGCGCGGATGGATGCACTAGCGGATTAAGTATTCAGCCTTCACCTTAGCTTAATTTGGCCTTAGCTGAGCCTTAGCACTCAGGGCGTTTGCGCCAGTCGGTGCTCGAAATGGCTCAGGAGCCGCGAGCGTAGGTTCTTTTCCTTGTGCTTTGCTGCTGCTGAGAGGCGTTTTTCGGCGACTCCCATCAAAGTGTCCTGAGCGCCTTTCGCATGTTCGTCCTCAGGTTGGCGCTGGACATAGCGGCCATCGGGCTGCATGTCCCAGGCCGAGCGCTGATCGGCAAACTGCACGTCGAGGATCAACCGCAGCTCTTGGCGTAGTTCGGGGTCTTCAACCGGCGCATGCACCTCGACGCGACTCTCGAGGTTGCGACGCATCATGTCGGCTGAGCCGATGTAGTACTCCTCGCTGCCGCCGTTGCGGAAGTAGAGGATGCGTCCGTGCTCGAGGAAGCGGCCAACGATGCTGACCACGCGCGCGTTCTCGCTGAGTCCTGGTATTCCCGGTCGGAAGCGGCAGGTGTCGCGAACGATCAGGTCGACCTTGACCCCGGCTCGGCTCGCCTTGTAGAGGGCGCGGGCGATGTCCGGGTCTTCGAGCGCGTTCATCTTCATCTGGATCAGACCGCCGCCGGGCTCGCGCTGGTGGACTGCGATCTCTCGCTCGATCTTCTCCAGGATGCCACGCTTCAGCGTATAGGGCGCGGCCAGGATCTTGCGGTAGCTCGGTGGTGGGGAGTAGCCGGTCAGATAGTTAAAAAGCTCGGTCAGATCTTGGCCGATGTCCTCGTCGCAGCCGAGCATGCCGAGATCGGTATAGAGCTTAGCGGTGCCGCCGTGATAGTTACCGGTGCCGATGTGGTAGTAGCGACGCAACTGCGAGTAATCGCGCCGCACCACGAAGATCAGCTTGCAGTGGGTCTTGAGGCCGAGCACGCCATAGGTGACATGGATGCCCTCGCCCTCCAGGCGACGCGCCCAGCCAATGTTGGCGGCCTCGTCGAAGCGCGCCTTCAGCTCCACCATCACCGCGACCTGCTTGCCATTACGGGCGGCCTTGATCAGCGCATCCAGGATGGCGCCGCCCGAGGTCCGGTACAGGGTCATCTTGATCGCCAACACCTTGGGATCTTTAGCGGCTGCGGTCAGGAACCGCTCGACCGTGGTCGAAAAGGATTCATAGGGATGCTGCAGCAGCAGTGGGCCGTTCTCGCGGATGATATGGAAGATGTTGCGCCGATCGTTGCCGAGCACCGGATGATCGCCGGAGCGATGCGGCTTGTCGTGGAGCTCCGGGATGTCCAGGCTGGCCAGCTCGAACAGGTCGCGACGGCCCATGAGCCCGCCGACCTCATAGACGTCATCAGCCTCGTTCAGGCCGAGCTCGGCGGCGAGCATGCCGCGATGGACAGGGTCCATACCCGCCTGGACCTCGAGTCGGACGATGGGTGCGAAGTGGCGCTCGCGCAGCTCGGTCTCGATCATCTCGAGCAGGTCTGAGGCGGCCTCTTCTTCAGGCTCGACGATGGCGTTGCGCGTGACCCGGAACAGCTCGCAGCTGACGATCTCCATGCCGGGGAAGAGCATATCCAGGTTGTGGACGATGAGGTCATCCAGGGTGACGAAGGTGTTGAGCCCGTCGACCTGGATCAGTCGCTTGGAGACGTCCTTGCTGACCGGAACCTTGATGCGCGCCATATAGGTATCACTGCCACCCGGAAAGCGCAGTCGTACCAACAGATTCAGCGCCAGGTTGGAGATGAACGGGAACGGATGTGCCGGGTCCATCGCCAGCGGCGTGATCATGGGGAAGATGTCAGTGCGGAAATGCTCACGGAGCCGTTTGCGAACATCGGGCGTGAGCGCATGCACCTCTACGAGTCGGATATCCTGAGCTTCGAGCGCCGTCATCACCTCGCCGTAGATGCGCTCCTGATCGCTTTGGATATCGGCGATCTCGGCACGGCACTCGTCGAGCTGCTGCATCGGTGTACGCCCGTCGACCGTTTGACTGTGCACGCCAGCGGCAATCTGCTGCTTCAGACCGCCGATGCGCTTCATGAAAAACTCGTCGAGATTGCTGCTGACGATGGCGAGGAACTTGACCCGTTCCAGCAGCGGCGTGCGTGGATCATCGGCCTCGTGCAGCACGCGCCGGTTGAACGCCAGCCAGGTCAGCTCGCGGTTCAGATACAACGAGGGATCATCGAGGTCAGGCTCCGGACTGATCACCGGCGCAGCGCTGGCGACCGAGACGATGTCGGCCTCGTCACCGTCGTCTTCCTCCGCGACCATGAGATCATCGGCGATGGGTTCAGCGCTGGTTTGGTTCATCAGGAAACATCCGGTTTGCAGGATTCAACAAGCGCGCCAGAATACCTGATTCCGGCACCGAGGCGCATGCCCGCGCCCGTTTCCCCGAGCGATGAGATGTTGAACGCCCCCAGCGATCAGTTGTATGCCGGCGCGCAAGCGCCACGCGGCGATTTCGTCTTCGATGAACGGGTCGCGCGGGTGTTTGCGGACATGATCGCGCGCTCAGTGCCCGGCTGGGCCGAACTGCTGCGACTGATTGGACTGATCGGCGCGCGCCTCGCCCAGCCTGGAAGCCGTATCTATGATCTCGGCTGCTCGCTCGGTGCGACCAGCGCCAGCCTGCTGGCGCGCTTGCCGGCGCCAGGGTTCGCCGCGGGGGCGAGCCGAGCGCCAGATGCGATTTCGCTCTACGCGATCGATCGGGCACCAGCGATGATTGCCGAGCTGCGCCAGCGCTTGGCGACTGAGATCGCCGCTGGTCGCCTACAGCCGATCTGCGCCGATCTGCTCGATGTGCGGATCGAGGATGCCAGCCTGGTGGTGATGAACCTGACCCTTCAGTTCGTCGATCCGCGTCACCGATGGGCGCTGCTGCGCCGCATCCGCGCCGGGCTGCGGCCGGGCGGCGCGCTGATCTTGGCTGAGAAGATCGCCATCTCGGATGACGACGGGCTGCTCGCGGATCTGCATGCCGACTTCAAGGCCGCGCAGGGTTACAGTCAGTTGGAGATCGCCCGCAAGCGCAGCGCGCTGGAGCAGGTGTTGATCCCCGACAGCCCCGCCGAACATCTGGCGCGCCTGAACGAGGCGGGCTTCAGCCGCGTCCAGCCGTTCTTTCAGTGCCTCAACTTCGTCGCCTGGATCGCCCGCTGATGGCCGCAGATACGGCGACGGCTGCGGCTGCCGCAGATGCCACACTGGCCGGCGCTCAGGTTGAGGCCAGCGGTCAGCGCCTGTATCGCGCAGCCATCCAGCGCTTTGAGCCCTGGTTGCAGCGGCTCGCAACCACGCCACTGGCACCCTGGGCACCGGCGCTCCGCCAGCTCAGCGCGGAGCGGTTGCAGCCGGCTCGGCACGGCGATCTGGCCGGCTGGTTTGCCGTCCTAGAGCAGCTTGAGGCCTTGAACCCACCCGCCGCTCGCCGCGTGCGACGGCATCTGGATCAACCCTGCGTCGGCGTGGCGGCCGAGCCGCCGCTGCCCTCGGCTCAGGGGACGGCACGGCGGCAGTTGCTGGAGCTGCTGGAGCGACTGCATCCCTGGCGTAAGGGGCCGTTCTGTCTGCACGGCATCCGCATCGATGCCGAGTGGCGCTCGGACTGGAAATGGGCGCGACTCGCCGAGGCCATCGCGCCGCTGCACGGCCGGCGGGTTCTGGATGTCGGCTGCGGCAATGGCTATTACGGCTTTCGCGCCCTCGGCGCTGGCGCTGATCTGGTGCTCGGCATCGACCCCACGCTGCGCTTCGTCGCCCAGTTCCTGGCCCTGAATCAGGTGATCGGCGCCGAGCGGCTGGCGGTGCTGCCGCTTGCTGACGATGATCTGCCCGACCTCTGCGCGGTCGCCGCTGGCGGCTTCGAGACGCTGTTCTCGATGGGCGTGCTCTATCACCGCCGCGATCCGCTCCAACATCTGCGGCGAGTGCGTGACTGTCTGCGCCCGGGAGGGCAGCTCGTCCTCGAGACCCTGGTGCTGGACCGCCCCGAGCAGCCCTTGTTGGACGGCCAGATCTTGCGCCCGGCGGCGCGCTATGCGCAGATGCGCAACGTGCATGCGATCCCCAGTGTCGCAACCCTGAAAAAATGGCTCGGGAGCGCGGGTTACCAAGCCATCGAGCTGGTCGATCTGGCGCGCACCAGCCGCGCGGAACAGCGCTCGACGGACTGGATGCGTTTCCAGTCGTTGGCGGATTTCCTCGCGCCGGATGACCCCGAACTGACCGTCGAGGGGCATCCCGCGCCGGTGCGGGCGATTTTGCTGGCGCAGCCTGACAGCGCGCGCTGAATCATCTCGCCGTCGATCAGCTCCACGCGCTCGTCGCTGGGCCGGATCATCAGATCGTCGATGGTGTGCGGGCGTTGTGCGGCCATCCGCTGTCGCTCGTCGGGGTTGGATTTAGCAGGCTGGCAGTTTCAGTAACCTGTAAATTCTCGCAATGGCACTTGGGGCAGGCGGAAAAATAATCGCGTGGATGCAGTGCGTCGCTGCGAGGATAGGTTGTTTTAGCCTAGCCACAATTCGGGCATAAAAATCGTATTGGACGGGGTCTGATTGGCATTGGCGCGGCTCACGACTCTTCATGGAACTTTAATTTTATGATGGCGTCATAACGTGGAGCGAAGTTTTTGTACTCATTTTGTATTAGATCCCAACCTTTAGTATTGAAGTCACAGCCACTCTTGATTCTATCGTTAATCGTTTTGTTACGATGACTACAAGAGTCTAGAAACTCTTCCAGTTGTTTAGCAACGCTGCCACTACGCTTTTGTTCCATACTTTTCGTCTCTTTAGATAATTCTTCAAGATATTTCTGCAGTTCTTTCAGTGCTGTATCGTAATTAGGTTTTTTTGGATCGAAATTTTGAACATTGCGAGAAATTTCAGGTACGGGATCTGGAACGGAATCTGAATTTTTTTTAACCTCCGTTACAGCGACACTAATTCTGCCCTTGTAATCCCTAATGCTTCTAAATTCTTCGGGTGTGATATAAACAGCCCCCTTGCTTTCATCAATACCCATTTCTTTTTTCATATTTTCTCCTAACTTTAAAGTCGCAAGAAGAAATCTTTCACTACGCCCATCTTTTTTAAACGATCCAAAAATATCATCAAGATTTTCAGTGTCTTTAGGTTCAAGTTTACCCAGCCTTTCACTGCAATCATTTAAGTTAAACGAATATAAAGCGCACAAGTTTTCATATTCCTCTTTAGATAACTGACAGCTATCATTAGCTTTAAGTTCTAAACAGATAGCCTTCGGACCATCTACGACCATTTTAGTCTCCAGGCTACTAAAGCACCCGAGCTGGAAGCAGGCCAGACCAGATATAATAACAACGACGACGAGCGAAGAAGCGATTCCCGTTGGTTCCATAAAGAATTTTTTGAGTTTTTTAGTCTTCGCATTTTTCTTTTCTTTAGCAGCTTGTTCCGCGCGCATATTTCTAGCAAGTACAGGGTTCCAGTGTTCGTCCTGAGATTCTTGAATGCCCATCGACTCCAATTGGTTGATCCATTGGCCAAGTTCTGCGCGCATCACAGGATCGCTTTTGCCTTCACGTTCCCAATCGATTTTTGTCGTGATCAGCCGATCAAGATCATCTTCCAGAAAGTTGCGAAGTTGAGCAAGTAATTGATGTTTTTGCTCAGAGGTGAGTGACGCTGTGTCGATATCTCCCAGGATCAGTATTTCATCTCCTGTGCGTGCGCTGTTCATTTGCTGAACGGGTCGCGTCACAGAAAGCCATGCACGGCCTTCCGATTGTTTGCGAGCTGCGGAAACCAACCAATGCCGATCCATGCCCTCGCACGGATCAGTTTTAGCGACCAGCAGGCGATGATTCCAGCGACCGGCGCGGGGTGTTGAAACAATGATATAAGGCATGATGTTTACTCCTCTCTCCACAGTGGCAGTGCGGGTGCTTGCGGCAGGCCGCTGAGACCAAAAAAGACAATATTGTTCAATTTCTCGCCGGTAGCGGCAATTCTCAGACCGTTGACACCTTTAACTTGCGTTCTTCGGGAACCCGACCCCAAATGCCCAGAGCCAAACCAATTGTCCGTGTCTTGCAGTTCAATCTTGATGTCGATCTCTTGATCGAGGCGGTTAGTGAATGCGTATGATGCGGATGATGCAGATTGAATATTGTCTTTTTTACCTGACCGGCTTTTCAGATTTGGTATTTGAATAGCTTTTTTGCCATCGACCCATACGGTCAGCTGGAGACCGCTGTTCGTTCCACTCTTGTCATCCCACTGGATGCTATTGACGCTTAAAGTGAGTGGCATTGGCTGAGTTTGTGCGTTAAGCCATTCAAAGTAAGCTTGGACTTCCTTATACATTCGGCCTCGTGGCACGAGATTGAGATATTGACTTAAATCATCAAGGTTTTGGTATTCTCGAACCTCGCTGTACAAATCACGATCCTGCGCAAGATCGACTTGCCGTTTCAATCTGCGTTCTTGTTCAATGCCCTGAGTGGTTCGCAGCTTAGCTGGCCATTGCTTCGCTTGCGCCAAAATATCGTTTGCAAGATCAATGTCATCCCTTTGAAGCGCTTTTTGAATGTTTCGTTCAAGTGCTTCGAGCGCGGTCGACTCAAATGTCCCAATTAATTCCGTCAGTCTTGGGTCGTCCGAGCGTTGCACAAGCATCGCACCGGCTTCAACCGTTTTCCCCTCCTGCAAAGCAGATTGATACCTTAGAACAAAGCTTTCCCAATCCAGTCGGTCGGCTAATTTTGCTATTAAAGCAATGGCTTCGGTGCGATGACGACCATTGGGAAATGCCGAGAGGTAATTTTCAGCTTCTTTGATTTGCTGCTCGGGCGCGGCATTGGTCACATGAAACCAATAAATGTCATCACGACCGGATCGCAGTTCGCTCAGTTGCCTTTCTGCCTGGTCGCGGCTCAGTATAAGCCATTGAGAGAGAGGATGAGAAAGCAATACTGATTCAGTATAAGCTTTCAACCAATGCTCAGCTTCTTGAACCTGTTGGGCGGTAGCTTGTGGATCCTGAATAAAATTTTTAATACTCTGGTAGCGCCATGATGTCAATCCAAGATTGACAGCAACAAGAGTGCCAGCCAAAGCAACTGTTGAAACAGTCAATGCTTGATGATTAGCTTTTTTTACACGTTTTTGCAGTTTCGTAAATTCAGCCTTCAATGGATCGCTCGGCGGCAAGGCGCGAGCCATCTGCTCACCGCGTCGGCTGAGTTGTCCAAGTTTGATCAGCTTTGGCCATTGTATCCAGGCTTTCCAGTCTTCGCGTAAATGCAATTGGTCGATCTGAGCTGTGTAATGATCCAATTCAAGTTCATCATGACGGCGTGCTAACCAGACGAAAGGCTCCGCGAGGCCGAAGCTATGAAGCGGTGCAAAGCGTTGGGGGCGTCCGTCAGAGTCACAGATACCCAGCGCGCTCACCGGAAAGATCGAAAAATTTCGATGCGGATCGACCGATCCTCCGCGTAACGCAGACAATAAACCGCTATGCGGTGGTGGCGGTTGTCGATCCAAAAATTCTCTGAATGCAGCACGCGCTTTTTCTTGATCGGGCTCATCTAATTTGGAGAAACGGTCCCACTTGCTTGCCAGCATGGCGATGGGCATCGGGATCGGATTTTTCTTTTTACCTTCCTGTAAAAGACTAAAGCTCTCTTGCAGACCACGCAGGTACTCTTCATCCGTATCTTTAATATCCGTGCGGTTGCTGGGCATCGGTGCCAGAACTAACAAAGCGTCTTTGTCTTTAATCTGTTGCAACAGTCGATTTGTGCGTTCATCGACCGACAGATTAGGATCAAGTGATTCTCCAGAATAATCAATTAACTCAATGCGATAGGTTCGCTCCCCATCATGAAAATCAAACTCAAACGACATATCAACATGATCAGTCGGCGTTGGAGCAGGCAAAGAGCCTTGCTGTAGGGCATCCAAAGCTTTATCCAGGTGCTCTTTCCCGGCTTTAAGAGCTTGATAACGCGCGGCTTGCTCTTTGCTTGGTTGTTTGGGCGGCGGGCCAAGTGGGACAGTGTTGCAATAGCAATTGGAAGCGAATAATGGCTGGTGTTTTGCGAGCGCTGCAAGCAATACTGTCTTGCCGGATGCCGTAGCGCCGTAGAAGGCGAAACGGTAGAGTTTGCTGCCTTTGGTGTCGTCAGTAGTCATCGTCAAATCCTCATGAATAGCTTGCGCTTGATGATC
>NZ_JAYESN010000003.1:0-113762 GCF_034860625.1 Lamprobacter sp. | reverse complement strand
TGTTCCCTCGGAGGCCGGGTGGCCCAGATCCGGAAGCGGGTCGCCACATGGCTCTTCACCCGGTAGCCGACCGAGATGATCATGTCGAGGTTGTAGTGGTCGAGGTTGCGTCGCACGGCTCGCACGCCTTCCTTGCGAACCTTTAAGAATTTCTTAACGGTTGCTTCAGGGGCTAGTTCCCCATCCTCATGGATGTTGCCGGAGCCCGCGTTGTCGTAGAGTGCCATGGGGGAAGAAGGGGCTCGCCACGCCTCCCCATGAGCTGTTTCAGGTAGCGACAACACTGTTTTCTGGCGTGCTCCATCATCAATGCCGACGATGCCGCAGCCAGTTCAACCCTAAAACGATCAGCCCACTGAGGAAGACGCTCAGCGCGATGGTCGCCTTGCCCCAATGCCGATGCAGATAGGGGCGAGCGGCGTCGAACTGGGCGCTGACCGAGCAGCTCCAGGTCTCGTAGTCAAAGGAGCCGCCGCGATCCAGGCAGGCGTCGGCGATGTAGGCCTCGTAGCCGTAGTGCAGGCCAAGCAGGATCAACGGCAGTAACAGCAGGAGGAGGCCGCCGGGTGGCGGGCGGAATGCGGCAGCGGTCATGGAGAGGCTCCGAGTGGGGTGGTTGCGCCGGCCAATCGACTGCGCCGAGTCGGCGTTCGCGGATCACTATGATACGGCTGCCGGCTGTGCGCGTCCCGAGGGCGCCAAATGCCGGGTTTCACGGTAAAGTACAGCGCTTATCTTGCATGCCCCTCTCCTAAGGAGCCACGCCGTCCATGGCCATCCTGGTTGCGCTCAATCATAAGACCGAATACCACTTCGACCGCTCGGTGGCGCTCGCCCCGCACACCATCCGACTGCGCCCGGCGGCACATTGCCGCACGCCGATCCGCTCCTACTCGCTGCGTGTCGAGCCGAGCGAGCATTTTCTCAATTGGCAGCAGGACCCCTTCGGTAATTATCTGGCGCGTCTGGTCTTCCCGGAGAAGACGCGATCGCTGAGCGTCGAGGTCGATGTGGTCGCGGAGATGATCACCATCAATCCGTTCGACTTCTTCGTCGATGAGTACGCCTACCATTATCCGTTCAGCTACGACGCCCAGCTGACCAAGGAACTGGCGCCCTATCTGGAGATCAAGGACAGCGGGCCGAAGTTCGATGCCTGGGTCAAGAGCATCGATTGTACGCGCCGCGAGACAGTCTATTTCCTGGTCGACCTGAACAAGCGCCTGCAGGAGATGATCGGCTACGTGGTGCGTATGGAGATCGGCATCCAGAGCAGCGAGGAGACGCTGACGCTGGCCAAGGGCTCCTGTCGCGACACCGGCTGGCTGTTGGTGCAGACCCTGCGCCGGCTGGGGCTGGCGGCGCGCTTTGTCTCGGGCTATCTGGTGCAGCTGACCGCCGATGTGAAGGCGCTGGATGGCCCGAGCGGACCGGAGGAGGATTTCACCGATCTGCACGCCTGGGCTGAGGTCTATATCCCGGGTGCTGGCTGGGTTGGGCTCGATCCAACCTCGGGGCTGTTCGCGGGCGAGGGTCATATTCCGCTCGCTTGCACCCCAGACCCGGTGTCGGCGGCGCCGATCACCGGGGCAACGGACGAGTGCGAGGTCGAGTTCTACTTTCATAATCGGGTCAAGCGCATCCATGAGGACCCGCGCGTCACCAAGCCTTATACCGACGAGCAGTGGACGGCGATCGAGTCGCTTGGCCATGCCGTGGATGCCGAACTGCAGGCGGGCGACGTGCGCCTGACCATGGGCGGCGAGCCGACCTTCGTCTCGATCGACGACATGGAGGGCGCCGAGTGGAATATCGCCGCGCTCGGGCCGACCAAGAAGGGCTTGGCCGAGGAGCTGCTGCTACGGCTCAAGCGCCAGTATGCGCCGGGCGGGATGCTGCACATCGGCCAGGGCAAGTGGTATCCGGGCGAGCAGTTGCCGCGCTGGGCCTTGTCCTGCTACTGGCGCAAGGATGGCGAGCCGGTCTGGCAGGATGAGGCGCTGATGGGCGATGAGCGCCATGACCAAGGCCAGGGGCCAGAGCAGGCAGCGCGCTTCATCCGCACCCTGGCGACCAAGCTTGGTGTCGATCCGGACCATGCGCAGCCGGCGCATGAGGATGTCTTCTATTATCTGTGGCGCGAGTCGCGGCTGCCGGCCAACGTCAATCCGCTCGACAGCAAGCTCAAGGATCCGATCGAGCGCGCGCGCCTGGCGCGGGTATTCAGTCAGGGCCTGGATCGGGTTGCCGGCTATGCGCTGCCACTGCGCTGGGCGGGGCTGACCCTTGACGGGCAGGGCCGGGAGATTGCCGGGAGTGACAGCCAGCGCGCGGACGAAGGCCTGAGCCAACCTGGGAACGAAGGCCAGGGCTCAAACGAAAGCGGCAGCGAAGGTCAGCGCCCGCGCAACCGCCGGTCGAGCCGCCAAGGCGGCTGGGTCAGTGGGCGCTGGACGCTGCGCGATGGCAATCTGTTCCTGATCCCGGGTGATTCGCCGATGGGCTATCGGCTGCCACTGGATGCGCTGCCCTATGTGCCGGATGGCGAACTGGATACGCATCCGCCGCGCGATCCGTTCGAGCCGGTGGCGCCGCTCGCCGCACCCCATCGCACGGATCAGCCGCCCGGGGTGCCGACCGGCGCTTACGATGAGGTCGCGCAGCGTTATAGCCGCCTGGTGGAGCCGAATCAGCCGCGCCAAGCCATCAACGAGCAAGGGCTGCAGCCGGATGAGATCGCCCGTCGTTATGGTCGTGAGGCGCCGGTCGAGGACCATCGCCAGCCGCTCGCCGAGCAGGCCTCGCTGCCGGATGAGTATCCGGCCAAGCTGGTGCGCACCGCGCTCTGCATCGAGCCGCGCGAGGGTCGGCTGTACTGCTTCATGCCGCCGCTGACCCATCTCGAGCACTGGCTGGAGCTGGTCGCCGCGCTGGAGGCGACGGCTGCTGAGACGGCTCAGCCGATCATCATCGAAGGCTACGAGCCGCCGCGCGATGCGCGCCTGCAGAAGCTGGCGGTGACGCCAGATCCGGGCGTGATCGAGGTCAACGTACACCCGGCCAGCTCCTGGGATGACCTGGTGCGTGACACCCAGATCCTCTACGAAGAGGCTCGCCAGACCCGGCTCGGCACCGAGAAGTTCATGCTCGATGGCCGCCACACCGGCACTGGCGGTGGCAACCATGTGACCCTGGGCGGCCCGACGCCGGCCGACAGTCCGCTGCTGCGCAAGCCGGACCTGATCCAGAGCCTGATCACCTTTTGGCAACATCATCCGAGCCTGTCGTATCTGTTCTCGGGCACCTTCATTGGCCCGACCAGCCAGGCGCCGCGGGTCGACGAGGCGCGTGACGATAGCCTCTATGAGCTGGCGATCGCTTTCCAGCAGATGCCAGCCGGGCAGGTCACTCAGCCCTGGATCGTCGATCGGGTGCTGCGCAATCTGCTGGTCGATGTCACCGGCAACACCCATCGCACCGAGTTCTGTATCGATAAGCTCTACTCGCCCGATTCGGCCAGCGGTCGGCAAGGGCTGGTCGAGTTCCGTGCCTTCGAGATGCCGCCGCACGCGCGCATGAGTCTGGCGCAGATGCTGTTGCTGCGGGCACTGGTGGCCCGCTTCTGGAAGCAGCCTTATACGCGGGCGCCAATCCGCTGGGGCACTGAGCTGCATGATCGGTTCCTGCTGCCGCATTTCGTCCGGCAGGACTTCGAGGACGTGATTTGTGATCTGCAGCGGGCGGGCTATGCCTTTGAATCGGCCTGGTTCGATCCCTTCTTCGAGTTCCGTTTCCCGCACTATGGCGACCTGATCACCGGCAACGGCATCCGGCTCGAGCTGCGCGGTGCGATCGAGCCCTGGCATGTGCTCGGCGAAGAGGTCACCGCGCAGGGCACCGCGCGCTTCGTCGATTCGGCGGTGGAGCGGATGCAGATTAAGGTCAATGGCATGCACGAGGCGCGCTATATCGTCAGCTGCAATGGCCGCCGCATGCCGCTGCGCCCGACCGGGCGCCGGGGCGAGTACGTTGCCGGTGTGCGCTTCAAGGCTTGGAGTCCGCCCTCGGGGCTGCATCCGACCATCCCGGCGCAGAGTCCGCTGATCTTCGATGTGGTGGATCTCTGGAATCGGGCCAGCCTGGGCGGCTGCAGCTACTATGTCTCGCATCCCGGTGGTCGCGCCGAGGAGCGTTTCCCGATCAACAGCTACGAGGCCGAGAGCCGGCGCATCGCGCGCTTCCGGCACATGGGGCATACGCCAGGGGATATCGATCCGCCGCCCGAGGAGCCGGCGGGCGAGTATCCGTACACGCTCGATCTGCGTTGGACGCCGGGCTGCCTGTGACGGTTAAGGGCAAGGTGGCAGGTTGGCCGAGCGGGCCGGATTTGCGCTTGGATTCTGGGTGATGCTGTGCGATGGGGCTGAATGGAAGCCGATGAGATCAACGGCCAAGGCGACAGGTTTGATGACGCGAGGGGATCAGGCTTGAGGTTGTCGATCATCATTCCGACGCGGCGATTCGACGAGTCGTTAGCGGCGCGTATCGCGTCGCATCGAGGGTTGTTTCCCGAGGCTGAGATCATCGTCGTCGAGCCGTCCGATCTGCCGCCTCTGGATGAGCAGCCGCTGGTCGCCACGGTTGGTGTCCAGCGGCTGCGCGCGCCGCGTGGGCGTGGGACCCAGTGTAATGCCGGGGCGGCGCGGGCGACGGGTTCGTTGCTGTTGTTCCTGCACGATGACACCGCGTTGCCAACCGCGGCGCCGGAGGTGGTGGAGGATGCCTTTGCCGACCCCAAGACGCAGGTCGCCTGTTTCCGGCTGCGTTTCGATCACCCGCACTGGCTGCTCGCCAGCTATGCCTACTTTTCGCGCGTCGACAGCACGCTGACCAGCTTCGGCGACCAGGGCATCCTGATCCGGCGTGCCTTCTTCGCCAACATCGGCGGCTTTCCGGACTGGCCTCTGTTCGAGGACGTTGACTTGCTCAGCCGTGCCCGCCAGCGTATCCGCGGGCGGATCAAGAAGCTGCCGGCGGCGGTCACCACCTCAGCGGTGCGGTTTCTGGAAAATGGCATCCTTCGCCAGCAATTGCTGAATGCGGAGCTGATGCTGCGCTTCTCGCTCGGCGCCTCACCGGAATCGCTGCGCCGCCGCTATGAGGGGCGGCGCGGATCCGCTCCTTCTGCGGGGGGTGATCCATGAAGTCAGCCACCGATCATCTGCACACCGCTCGAGTTACTGGAGGTTTGACCATGTCAACCAACCCGATCCTTGCTGAGCTGCACGCCATTCGCCGCGAGTACGCCGAGCGCTTTAACCAAGACCTGCATGCCATCTGTGTCGATGCACGCCGCAAGCAAGGCCAACAGGGGCGGCTCGTCGTTTCGCCAACGCCGACATCGGTCGTCGCTTGTCGGTCCCAACAGGATGACCAACGCGCTGCTGTCCGCTCTGCGGCTGAGCGCGGATGATTAGGTTGAGCGATCAAGATGACCCCCGACCTGATCATTGGCTTGATCGTACTGACGTTGCTGCTGGTGTTGGAAGGGACCATGCCCTTCTACCTGGGGCGCGAGCAGCGCCTGCGCCATGGATTGCGCAACGGCACGCTGGCCGCACTGAACGGTGCCATCAGCGCGCTGCTAGCACCACTGCTGATAGGTGCGATGGCCTTCGCCGAGCAGCACGGCATTGGCCTGCTGCACTGGCTATCGCTTGATGGCTCGCTGTTCGATGGCTGGCCGTTCCCCGAGCTGCTCGCGACGCTGCTGACGCTGGCGCTGGCGGTTCTGCTGTTCGATCTCTGGATGTATGCCTGGCATCGCGCCAACCATGAGATCCCTTTTCTATGGCGTTTCCATCAGGTCCACCATACCGATCCGGCGATGGACGCGACCACGGCCTTGCGCTTCCATCCAGGTGAGCTGTTGATCTCGTCGTTGTTGAATCCGCTCGTGGTCTTGGCGCTAGGCATGGGGCTGACACAGCTGGTCCTGTACAAGTCGGTGATGCTGGCGATCATCCTGTTCCATCACAGCAACCTGCGCGTGCCGAGCCGCTGGGAGGCGCGGCTGCGCTGGCTGATCGTGCCGCCCTCGATGCACCGCGTCCATCACTCGCGGATTCCGCGCGAGACCAACTCCAACTATGGGACGGTCTTCTCATTCTGGGATCGGCTGTTCGGCAGCTTCCGATGGCGCCCGGATTTGCAACAGATCGTCTTTGGCACCGGTCACCATGACGAGCCAGCCTGGCAGAGCCTGCCGCGGCTGTTGCGACTGCCACTGGCGCCGACGCGAACACCGACTCAGTATACGGAGCAAGAGGCTACGCTCGGAGCCGCGAACCATGTCTAGCGATGAGCTGATCTTCGTCTACAATATAAACCGCAGATGAAGCAGATGTGCACAGATTTAAATAAAATAAAACAAGATCTTGGAAGGTCTAACCAGGCCACCCAACAGGTGAAGCCATGATCAGCTGCAATGTATTGAAATCTCTGCGTTAATCTGCATAATCTGCGGTTGAAATGCTCTTTTTAGGTTCAATCAAATAGCCGATGCCTCATGCACGACACGATGCACAAAGCGCAGCTTCTCAATCGCTGGGGATGCCAGCACGAATGGATAGGCGTGATCATGGCCGATGCTGCGATTGAGGCTATTGAGAGCCAGGGTCAGCGGTAGCCAGTGCTGGAGAATGCTGTCGAACGACATCGCTCGATAGGCATCGAAACCGTGGTCGACATCGAGGGAATCATTGTTGCCGGCACGCGGGCGAATGCTGAGCCCAAACTGATAGGCGGTTTCTAGGGCGTCGACCATCAGCAGATAATGGGCCCAGCTCTCGGCCCAGTCTTCCCAAGGGTGCATGCTGGCGTAGGCACTGATGAAGTGCTCAAACCAGTTGGCCGGCGGGCCATGTTGGTAGTGCTGATCGAGCGCCTGACCATAATCCCGGGTCTCATCGCCGAACAGCTCTCGAAAGGGCCTGAGCCAGTGACTGCCGCGGATCAGGCGATCCCAATAGTAGTGGCCGGATTCATGCCGGAAGTGGCCGAGGATGGTCCGGTAAGGCTCGTCCATCTGCTCGCGCATGCGCTCACGCTCGGCTGGATCAGCCTCGGCGAGATTGATGGTGATCAAACCTTGTGCATGGCCTGTTATCACCTTGCCTCGCTCGCTGAAACTGGCCGGCGTATCGGCGAGGAACGCGAATTCAAGGCCGGCTGGATCGATTTTACGCGGCACCACCGGTAGGCCAAGCTGCAGCATGGCGTAGATCAGCCGCCGCTTTTCGGTCTCCATCGCCTGCCAACGCTCGTGATTGCCCGCCACGGAGAGATCCGGGATGGTGCCGTTGAGGGCGCAGGCGACGCAGAAGGGCTGATCGCTGTCGGCCTTCAGCATCCAATTGCAGACCTCGTGGTTGGCATAGTTGTTACACATCCGATACCGGTCTTGCTCGCCAACGGGTTGCCAGACTCCCTCAGCAATCGGCTCAATGGGGAGCAGACGCAGGCTATCTGGAAGGAACCCGAGTGGCAGACCGCATTGCGTGCAGCTCACATTCTCGAAGTAGAGCAGGTTGCCGCAGTGCGTACAGCTAAAGAGTTTCATGCTGATCCTAGAGTGACTGAGGCAATGCCCGACGGTGACCGATGGGTGGCTGATCGATCAACGGCCAAGGCGGCGAGTGCCGAGGCCTTCTCGTCAGGATAGGGGTTTTGGTTGCTCGATGCGGATCAAGCGATCGACCTGCTCGGGCACCTGGGTTTGCTCGCGTCCATCGGGCCAGGTGATGATCAGGGTCGCGATCTCGGCGTCCTCGATCGGCGCGGGTGTGTCTTCGCCGCGGGTTAGCCAAAGCGCGAGCAGGGCGATGGCCAGCAGCCCGGCGATGATGAGCGCGGAGAGGATGAAGGCCCGTTTGATTCGGGCCTCACCGCGGCTGAGAGACGTTGGATGTTGACGCTGCATGTCGGTGGCTACCAGCGCGGGTAGTTGGGAGGCTAGCCGCCGCGCGCGATGACAAGCTCCTCGCCTGCGGTGGCTTGACCGGAAAAGCCTGAAGAATGCGTTTTTGCCTCGCGGATATTGATGTTCCGCATCTTTGTCTCCGAGATCAGCCTTGGGCTTAACTTAGTCCAGGCTCGTCAGGATTGGCAACGATCATTCGATTGCCCGATTTCATGGGCGGCCTCAGGATATCAGCGCCGACGCTGGTGCTTGCGTGTGCGCACTGTGCAGGCGATGGTGATATGTTGAGTTGTCTCACCTGTTGGCTGAGGAGACTTGGACGTGAGCTTAGCACTTCACAATGTCCATCACTGGTCAAGAACTGAATATGAGCGCCTCGTCGATGCCGGCGTATTCGCCGTTGATGCCCGGGTCGAACTGCTGGATGGGGCGATCATCGACATGAGTCCACAGAAATCTGCTCATGCGACCGCGGTCGGCCTAGTTGAAGAGGCGCTGCGGCCTTGCATGGACGATAGTTGTCATATCCGAAGCCAAAAACCCCTGGCCCTTGATGACCGGTCCGAGCCCGAACCGGACCTGGCGATCGTGCCCGGCCAGCTGCGTGACTATGCACAGAGCCACCCCGACACCGCACTGCTGATCGTCGAGGTCGCCGATACCAGTCTTGGCTACGATCAGGGCACCAAGGCGCGCGCCTATGCACGCAACGGCATCGCCGAGTACTGGATACTCAACCTGCGTGATCGGGTCCTGGAGGTGTATCCTGAGGTCGATCGTCAGGGTTACGGACAACGGTGTTTGATCGATGCCGACGGACAGATTGCGCCCCTGATGAGCCCCGAGTGTGTGATCCGCGTGCATGATCTGATGCCATAGACCGGTCGTTGGGGCAACGATCCATGATGACGTGCTTGAAGCGCAGGACGACATGGGAGCGAGGACAACCATGATTTTAGCCTGACTTTAACCGGCGAGGATCACGCAGACATGCGTCGGAGTAGCGCCCAATCAGGACGACCAGAACGGGAGCTGGTCGCCGACCTGTTCGACCTGCTCCGAGGTCGGAGCAGACTACGCCAGCGAATGCCTCGGACAATCAGCTGTAGATGGCGAAAGGCTTCATCGAGACCACCCAAGCCTCTGCTGCCGTTTCGTTCTCGCCGATCTTCCGCTTTTCCCAGTTTAGCGGTGTGCCCATGACGTAAGCCGTGATCGTCGATTCCATAGCGTACTGGTCGCGCCAACTTTCGGCGATGCGGTCTGTTCTCAGATTGACCTCGATTTGCACTGCCTCCGGAAAGGCTTGGGTCGCGGGGCAGAGCAAGGACAGGCGCACGACGTCCTGTTTCGGATGCTCGATGGCGAAGGCGGCATGGATGATCGCCCGACCGCCCGAGCGCAGTCGCTCCATCTGCTGACCTGTTTCCTCCCGTGCGATTTGCTGGCGCGTCTGGCGGATCACCGTCTCGGAAGCAAGGGTGCTGGGATACTTGGTTCCCAGCCAGCGCATGACCCGGTCGAATTGAACGAGTGCCTCGGGCTTGCGATGTTCGAATTCCAGATCGAGAATGGCCTCGTTTTTGGCAACGAGCCGACGTTGATAAGCAAGGAACATGGCCTCGGGCGACAGCTCCGACTGTGACGCTGCCTCGTCCGCCGATGTGGCGGTCTCGGCTTTGGGAGCGCGCATTGCCTCGTCTGTGGACAGCCATGGCTCATCTAGGGGGTGCGCCTCGGCCATGGGAGAGATCCTTGCGGCGAGCACCTCTTGTCCGTAGACCTCGCGAATGGCTGCGACATCCAGATAATGGAATGCCGCCGACTGCATCGACGCGAGTCGCTCCCGCTTTGCCTGGACGCCATCGTTGATGGGCGGCAGGTGGGATTCGTCCGCCCATTCGGGCTCGCTCACCACCTTGACCGAGACATAGGTATCGCCATCCTTGATGTAGACCTCGCAGGGGAGCTGCTCGGGCGCCGGTCTGCCGATCTCGGCGTAGCGGGGGGCGCCGCGGAACGAGCCTTGTCGCTTAAAAATGCGCGTGGGGAGCTGGGAGGGGGTGAGGGACTGCGTTAACACCATAGTCTCCGGGGATTGTTCCAGCCGGCCGGGCGATTGTGCCGCCTGACCCCAGACCCGCTCATCACGGAATGCGCCGAGATGCCGGGACAAGACACCGGTCATGCGTCGAGCCCTGCCGTCGCGGGCTACAGTCTCTTTCTCTGATGGGCTCATCGTGCGACCCTCATTGAGTGGCCAGGGGGAGCGCGCCGAGGATGAGGCTACGCCCGATCTGCATTAGACGGTACGCAGCCCCCTAGCCCTTGTCAAGGTATCCGATAGGAAGCAAGCGGTTTTGCTACAAGGCTTTGATGAGGAATAACTTTCTAAACTGTGCTCTGATCACCTTGGAAGTCGACGAGGGCTTGGCTTCGTGGCGGGGCCTCGCGATTGTCATTCAGACAATGCGCTCTCTGAAGCTGATTCAGCTGCTTGGGCGGGCTCTAATCGGGCTCTGAATAGACCCTAACGGTTTAGAAAGCTCATGAATTCAGCGCGGGTGCGAGCATCGGACTCAAAGGTTCCGCGCATCGCACTTGAGACCGTTGTGCTGCTCTGCTTCTGCACCCCGCGCATCATCATGCAGGTGTGGCTGGCCTCCATCACCACTGCGACGCCATGGGCGCCGAGGTGGTCCATCAGTGCATTCGCGACCTGGCTGGTCAAGCGCTCCTGCACCTGCAGCCGCCGTGCGAAGACATCGACGACGCGTGCGATCTTGCTCAGGCCGACGACCTTGCCATTAGGGAGATAGCCAACGTGGGCATGGCCGAAGAAGGGCAGCATGTGATGCTCGCAGAGGCTGTAGAACTCGATGTCGCGCACGATCACCATCTCGCGAACGTCTTCCTCGAACAAGGCCCCCTTGATGATCTCCTCGGCCGAGAGTGCGTAGCCGCTAGTGAGGAAATCCAGTGCCTTGGCAACACGCAGTGGGGTGCGCTTGAGACCCTGTCGCTGCGGGTCTTCGCCGACTTCGGTCAGCAATTCCTGGACTAGGTGTTCCTTGCGGGCGTCATAGACCTCCTGTTCGTTGGTTGGCTCAAAACTATCAGCGTAGTGTCCTTCAGTGGTGAGGCGCGAGCGCTTGCTGTTTGCGGGCATATTTTTTCTACCAATCTGTCCGGACGCCCCTGGGCGACCGACAAGCATGCTAGCGAAGAGTCGAGCCCCTCGCATTGAAATGTGACTATCTGGTGACCGGTTGGCGAGCAGTTGACCTGTGGATCGGGAGCCCTGGATGGAAGGCTTGGGTCGGATTCGTTAAACTAGTGCTCAATCTGAGGGTGCAATCGTCTTCTCAGCGCGGCCCGATGTTCAACACGCGATCCTGGTTCAAGTCGGTCTGCAGACGCCCCTGCGCTATCAAATCGACCGGAGTCGCCGCATTCGATCTCCGCTAGTCCGCTCCCAGCGCCGGGCGCCACGACAGCCTATCGATGCTCATCGCCTGACGCTCGCAGGCCGCCGATTGCCTCTCGGTCCTGGCTTTTGGTCCTTTGGCTCGGGCATCCCTGTGCCTGATCCGGCCCGGCTCTTGCTGCCTTGGATCGGCGATGCACCCTGGCAAGCCAATTCGATGTCCGTGCAGCAAGTGCCTCATCTTGCGAGGCGGCGAAGTGCGATGAACGCTGCGGTGACGCCATCGCGCCATCTTCCGGGATGGCGACGCGCGATGAAGCTTAGCCCTAACCAAACCTAGTCTTGAGGATGTCCAGATGTGTGGATTCTGCGGTGAAATCCGTTTTGACGGCCAAGCCATCGATCTTGGTGCGCTGGCGGCCGTTAACCAGAGCATGCAGGCCCGCGGACCCGACGGCAGCGGTCTCTTTCAGCAGGCGAAGATCGCGCTTGGCCACCGCCGGCTCAGCATCATCGACCTCAGCACCCATGGCAATCAGCCCATGGTCGATAGCGAGCTTGGGCTGAGCATCGCCTTCAACGGCTGCATCTACAACTACAAGGAGCTGCGCGAAGAGTTGATTGGCAAAGGCTATCGGTTCTTCTCGCATAGTGATACCGAGGTGATCATCAAGGCCTTCCATGCCTGGGGGCCAGAGTGCGTACAGCGGTTTCATGGGATGTTTGCGTTCGCGATCGCCGAGCGCGATAGCGGACGCTTGACGCTGGCACGCGACCGACTGGGCATCAAGCCCTTTTACTACGCTGAGCTGCCTGGCGGCTTCCGCTTTGCGTCGTCCCTGCCGGCATTACTCGCGGCCGGTGGTATCGATACCGACTTGGACCCGATCGCGCTGCACCATTACATGCACTTTCATGCCGTGGTGCCGGCGCCTTACACCATTTTGCGTGGAGTCCGCAAGCTGCCGCCAGCGACCATTCGGGTGATCGAGCCCGATGGCCAGGTGCGCGATCATCAGTACTGGCAACCGAGCTTCGTCGCCAGTCCCGAAGAGCAGGCCATGAGCTTCGAGGACTGGCAGGAGCAACTGCTGGCGTCGCTGCGCACCGCGGTCGAGCGCCGTCTGGTAGCCGATGTCGACGTTGGCGTGCTGCTCTCAGGCGGGCTCGATTCGAGCCTGATCGTCGGTCTGCTCGCTGAGCAGGGTCAGCGCGGGCTGAATACATTCTCGGTGGGCTTCGAGAGCGTGGGTGACGAGGTCGGCGACGAGTTCCAGTACTCGGACATCATCGCCAAGCACTACGCCACCGACCATCACAAGATCCAGGTCGATTCGCGCAACCGGCTGCTCTCGAGCCTGCCCGGCTGTGTGCGGGCGATGTCCGAGCCGATGGTCAGCCATGATGTGATTGGCTTCTATCTCCTCTCGCAGGAGGTGGCCAAGTACGTCAAGGTGGTGCAGAGCGGGCAGGGCGCCGACGAGGTCTTCGGCGGCTATCACTGGTATCCACCCATGCTCGAGAGCCAGGACCCGGCGGCCGATTACGCGCGCGTGTTCTGTGACCGCGAGCATGCCGAGTATCTGCAGGCGGTGCATCCGCGGCTGCATGGCGAGGACCATAGCCGCGCCTTCATCCGCGATCATTTCGCGCTCCCGGGCGCCGAGGCAGCCGTCGATAAGGCGCTGCGTATCGATCAGCAGATCATGTTGGTCGATGATCCCGTCAAGCGCGTCGACAACATGACCATGGCCGCCGGCCTGGAAGCACGCGTGCCCTTCCTCGATCATGAGCTGGTCGAGCTGGCGGCGCGGATGCCGGCGCGGCACAAACTTTGCGATGACGGCAAATGTGTCCTCAAGGCGGTTGGGCGGCGGATCATCCCGAGTGAGGTCATCGACCGACCCAAGGGCTACTTCCCGGTGCCAGCCTTGAAGTACCCGCGTGGCGAGGTGCTCGAGATGATGCGCGAGACGGTGCTCAGTCAGCGTGCACGCGAGCGCGAGCTGTTCCAACCGGCCTATGTGCAGCAGCTGCTCGATGCACCAGATGAGCACATTACGCCGTTGCGCGGCTCCAAATTGTGGCAGGTCACACTGCTGGAGCTCTGGCTACAAGAGCAGGGGATCTGAGGTGCTCGGCCTGCGGCGGAAGTTGTAACGAGAATCGATAACCGGACAATCCGGGCGAGGGGACAGCGCAATGAGCACGCGAGAGCACATCCATCACCGGCTCGAACGTCGGCGGGCGCAGTCGGTGAGTAGCTGGGACAACAAGCGCCGACACGAGAATGAGATCTGGTCGGAGACCGCGGTCGACTGTGGCTGGGGGCGGCTGATCTTTGGCCAGACCTTCAATGATCCGCAGCAACTGGCGCAGTGCCTGCAACAGGAGGGCGATGGTCGGCGCGATGTGGCCATGTACCTGCGTGATCCTCACGTGGTGCTCTCCTATGCGCCGCAGGATCTGTTTCTCGATCCTTCACATACCTTTCGTTTGTGGTTGGATCGCTACCAGTATTCGCCTCGCAGGCCAAAGGGCTTTGTGGTGCGGCTGCTCAACAACCGCGCCGATGCCGAGGCGGTTCACCGCTTGTACGCGTCACGCCGGATGGTGCCGCCGAGTGCTGAGTTCATCTGGCGGCAGCGGGCCTCGCGCGTGGTGCAGTTCTGGGTCGCGATGGATGAGCAGGACGGCGGTATCCTTGGCTGCGTGAATGGCATCGATCATGTCGAGGCCTTCAGGGATGTCGAACGTGGCGCGAGCCTCTGGGCTTTGGCCGTCGATGCCCAAGCGCCTTATCCTGGCATTGGTGAGGCGCTGGTCCGTCAAGTCGCTGAGTTTTATCAGGCGCGTGGCCGTGCGTTCTTGGATCTCTCGGTGATGCATGACAACAAGGGTGCGATTCGCCTCTATGAGAAGCTCGGTTTCGAGCGGGTTCCGGTGTTTGCGTTGAAGAACAAGAATGCCTATAACGAGCCCTTATTTATCGGTAAGCAGCCGGCGGCAAAGTTGAATCCCTATGCGGCCATCATTGTCAACGAGGCGCGACGGCGCGGGATCGGCATCGAGGTGGTCGATGCCGAGGCGGGCTATTTTGCGCTGGGGTTGGGTGGGCGGCGCATCGTCTGCCGCGAATCACTCAGTGAGTTAACCACGGCGGTGGCCATGAGCCGCTGCGATGATAAGGCCGTGACCCAACGCCTGCTCAAGCGGGCGGGGCTCAAGGTGCCGGATCAATGCCCTTACGAGGCGCTTGATCAGGCCGAGGCCTTCCTGACCCGCCACGGGAGCCTGGTGGTGAAGCCAGCGCGTGGCGAGCAAGGGGCTGGGATCAGTGTCGACATCCGCGATCCGAATGATCTTGAGCGCGCGATCAAGAATGCGCGTCGCATCTGCGAGCAGGTGATCCTCGAGCAGTTCTGCATCGGTTCGGATCTGCGCATCATCGTCATCGATTTTCAGGTGGTCGCTGCGGCGATCCGCAAGCCGGCTCAGATCGTCGGCACTGGCGCGCATGGTATCGGTGAGCTGATTCAGATCCAAAGCCGGCGGCGGCGCGCTGCAACCAGTGGCGAGTCGAGCATCCCGATGGACGACGAGACGGAGCGCTGCGTGCGCGAGGCCGGCTTCAAGATGGATGACACCTTGCCCTATGGACAGACGCTGATCGTGCGTAAAACCGCGAATCTCCACACAGGCGGCACCATCCATGATGTCACCTCAGACCTGAGTCCAGCGTTGGCTCAAGCCGCGTGCAAAGCCGCCCGTGCGCTTGACATTCCAGTGACGGGCCTGGATTTTCTGGTACCTGATGTGACCGCATCCGATTATGTGATCATCGAGGCCAATGAGCGGCCGGGGTTGGCGAATCATGAGCCGCAGCCGACCGCTGAGCGTTTCGTTGATCTGCTCTTTCCGCAGACCGCAGCCCGGGAGCTCAGCGCTTGAAGCATCTTCGAATCGATACCGAGTACCTGCTCGATATCCTGCTTAAACTCCTGTTTACACCCAGCCCGGCCGGATACACCGACCGTGTCGTGCATCTTGTTTGCGAAGAGCTCGAGCGGCTTGATGTGCCCTTCGAGCTCACGCGCCGGGGGGCCATCAGGGCGACCTTGAAGGGTGAGGCGGCGCGACCAAACAAGGCCATCGTCGCGCATATCGATACGCTGGGGGCGATGGTCAAGGCGTTGAAGCCGAACGGGCGCTTGCAACTGGTGCCGGTTGGCCATTGGAATTCGCGCTTTGCCGAGGGCGCGCGCTGCACCCTGTTCACCGATATTGGCCAGCATCGCGGCACCATCCTGCCGATGAAGGCTTCGGGCCATACCTTTGGCCCCGAGATCGACAAGCAAGAGGGGGGATGGGACTACGTCGAGTTTCGCATCGACGAGCGGGTGTTCAATCTGCAGGATCTGCTGCAGCTTGGGGTGCATGTGGGCGATTTCGTCGCCATCGATACCTCGCCCGAGATCACCGCGACCGGCTTTATCAATTCACGCCATCTTGATGATAAGGCGGGTGCGGCGTTGCTGCTGGCGGCGGTGAAGGCCGTGAAGGAGAGCAAGGTCAAGCTCCCAGTCGATTGTCATCCGTTGTTTACGATCTCGGAAGAGGTCGGCTCCGGTGCCTCGGCGGCCTTGCACAAGGATGTCGCCGAGATGCTGACCATTGATAACGGCACCACCGCACCGGGTCAGAACTCGAGCGAATTTGGTGCGACCATCTGCATGGCGGATATGGGTGGGCCGTTCGACTATCATCTGACGCATCGCATCATCCAGATCTGCCAAGAATTCCAGATCCCACACCAGCGCGATGTGTTCAAGTATTACCGTTCGGATAGCGCTGCCGCACTCGAAGCAGGAAACGATGTGCGCACGGCCTTGGTGACCTTTGGCATCGACGCTTCGCACGGTTATGAGCGCATCCATCAGGAGGCGCTTGAATCGCTCGCCGAGTTGGTCGCGATCTATATGCAATCGCCACCGCTGTATGCCCGTGATCGGTTTGAGATGGGGCCGCGCGCTGGCTTTCCGACCGTGCCGGGTTGAGTCAGTCGGTTTCGGGAATCAATCGCTGGAGATTGAAGGCTGAGGCTTCGCGCTTGAAACGTGCACCAGATCAACGGCGGGCACTGCTTGAGCATCAGCCCGGCGGTGTCGGCACTGAGCTGAGGTTGCTGTCAGCGCGATCATGCCAGCGGGCCTTTGCATGGCCGTCGCTGTCGCGCGCTTCGATCCATCTCTCCCCGTTCTCGGTGCGTTCCTTCTTCCAAAAGGGTGCGTCGGTCTTGAGGTAATCGATGATCAGCTCGCAGGCGCGAAAGGCATCACCCCGATGCCGGCTGGTGACTGCGACGAGCACGATGGGATCTTCGGGCTCGAGGTGACCGACGCGATGCAGAATACGAATGCCCTCGAGCGACCAGCGCCGTCGGGCTTCGGCTGCGATCTTCGCGAGCGCGCGCTCGGTCATCCCCGGGTAATGCTCGAGGGTCATGGCGCGGATATCTGCGCCCTCGTTCAGATCCCGCATCAGGCCGACAAAGGCGACTAGCGCGCCAACCTGAGGCTGGCCGCGGCGCAGCTCATCCTGCTCTGCGAACGGGTCAAAAGGGGTGGACTGGATGCGAATCTGCGTGCTTCTCATTGGCTCGTCACTCATTCACTTCTCCCATTCACTCTGTTCTCGCGCCGAGAAAGTGATCGCGTTGAGAAACGCTCGGCGTCGCTTGCCAGGTGGCCGCTAATAGGCATGCTTCTAACGGGTCTGCCTCTAAGTCGAGGACGGGCTGGCCATCCTGGCGTATCGCCCTTGCCTCCAGGCCGCGATGATGAAGGTAACCGCTATGGCTCCGATGCGACGACCATCGACGCGAACACCGCTCAGCGAGTGGCCAAGGCGCGCCCTCGACTGGCTTTGTGCCGGGCGCTCGGATTATCGCTCTTTTCAGGAACGCAAGCGCAGCCACATCTACCGACATCATCGGGCCTACTGCCTCTATGCCTGGGTCGGTGCTGCCGGGCTGCTACTGGTCTGCGGGGGGCTGGGCTGCCTGGTGACGATTGGGTTGGTGGCGACGCTGATCTGTTTCATGCTCTTGGATGAGGATTAGCGCCCTCAGGTGATGCGCATCGGCAGAGGGGCTGAACCCGAGCAACGGGGGCTGTCTAACCGATGGTGCTCTAACCGATCGCGGTCTAACGCGATGGCGTTATCAGGGACATTGCGCTTGCATAAGGCGCTGGGCTGGGCTGAGAAGACCTGGGTTGAATCCTGAGAGCTGAGCGACTCGACGGGCCTAGCCGCATGATGCCGCACCGATTTGGTGCGACTGCTTGACTAAAGGGCACCTGAAGCTGGCATTATCAGCGCAAGTCCCTGAGTGTCGGCGCGTTGCAGGGGAGCGTGGCGCAGAGTTTGCACAGGCAGAGTTTGCACAGGCAGAGTTTGCACGGGCAGAGTTTGTACAGAGAGTGAATGGCAACCCTGCTGCCTCGGCTGGTCTCCCGCGAAAGCCAATCTCCGGCGAAGCGCGGGCGCAGACTGGGACCTCAGGATCTGGCCTGTGTTGGTGGCACTTCGTCGCGGCGACGATGCAGCCTGAGCGGCGAGGAAGACCCGGGCAGTGTGGGCGGGTAATGTGAGTGGGCAGTTGAGAGAGAAGCTTGCATAACAGGCTCGGGGCGTTCATCTGCTAAGAGAGCCCGAGGCCGAGAAAACAGACTAACTGGCGCGTCGGTGGCAGCAGCGGCATCAGCCGCGCGCTCCGGCAGCGCCTCCCGATCGTGAATTCCGAGCGAGGTATCTTGAATGTCGATCTTTGAGCGCTATCAGGCCAGATATGAGTCTTCCCGCGAGGAAGACATGAGTCTGCAAGAGTATCTGGAGCTGTGCAAAAGCGACCCGATGGTCTATGCGGGGTCAGCTCAGCGCCTGTTGGCCGCCATTGGTGAGCCGGAGCTGATCGATACCCACAATGATCCACGGCTGAGCCGGATCTTCCAGAACAAGGTCATCAAGCGCTATCCAGCCTTCTCGGATTTCTACGGGATGGAGGAAGCCATTGAGCATCTCGTCTCCTACCTGAAGCACGCGGCACAGGGCCTGGAGGAAAAGAAGCAGATCCTCTACCTGCTCGGCCCGGTCGGCGGTGGCAAGTCGTCGTTGGCGGAAAAGCTCAAGGAGCTGATGCAGCAGATCCCGTTCTATGCCATCAAGGGCTCGCCGGTGTTCGAGTCGCCACTTGGGCTCTTCTCGCCTGAGGAAGATGGCAAGATCCTTGAGGAAGACTATGGTATCCCGACACGCTGTCTGCGCAGCATCATGTCGCCTTGGGCGGTGAAGCGGCTGCAGGAATATAACGGCGATATCACTAAATTCCGCGTGGTTAAGCTCTATCCATCGATCCTCGAGCAGGTTGCGGTCGCTAAGACAGAGCCTGGCGATGAAAACAACCAGGATATTTCAGCACTGGTTGGCAAGGTCGACATCCGCCAGCTCGAGCACTTCGCGCAGAACGATGCCGATGCCTACAGCTATTCAGGCGCGCTGTGCCGAGCCAATCAGGGCCTGATGGAATTCGTCGAGATGTTCAAGGCGCCGATCAAGGTGCTGCATCCGCTGCTGACGGCGACTCAGGAGGGCAATTACAATGCTACCGAGGGTCTATCGGCGATCCCATTCCAAGGCATCATCTTGGCGCACTCGAATGAATCCGAGTGGCAAACCTTCCGAAACAATAAGAACAATGAGGCCTTCCTCGATCGCGTCTTTATCGTCAAGGTACCCTATTGCCTGCGCGTCACCGAGGAGAAGCAGATCTACGATAAGCTGCTGCGGCATAGTACGCTGAACCAGGCCCCTTGCGCGCCTGGCACACTCGAGATGATGGCGCAGTTCTCGGTGCTGACACGAATGAAAGAGCCTGAGAATTCGAGCATCTTCTCGAAGATGCGGGTCTACGATGGCGAGAACCTCAAGGATACCGATCCCAAGGCGAAATCGGTGCAGGAGTATCGCGACTACGCCGGTGTTGACGAGGGCATGTCCGGCATCTCGACCCGGTTTGCATTCAAGATCCTGTCACAGGTCTTCAACTTCGATCATACTGAGGTGGCCGCGAACCCGGTGCATCTCCTCTATGTACTCGAGAAGCAGATCGTGCGCGAGCATTTGCCGCAGGAGGTGCAGGATCGCTACTTCGGCTTCCTCAAGCAGTATCTGGCGCCGCGTTATGCTGAGTTCATTGGCAAGGAGCTGCAGACCGCTTACCTCGAGTCCTATGCCGAATATGGTCAGAATATCTTTGATCGCTATGTGACCTATGCGGATTACTGGATTCAGGATCAGGAATATCGCGATCCCGATACCGGTGAGATGATGAATCGCGGCTCGCTGAACGAGGAGCTTGAGAAGATCGAGAAACCCGCTGGCATCTCGAACCCGAAGGACTTCCGCAACGAGATCGTCAACTTCGTGCTGCGTGCGCGGGCAAACAATAACGGTGCCAACCCGCGCTGGACCAGCTATGAGAAGCTGCGCGTCGTGATCGAGAAGAAGATGTTCTCGAACACCGAGGAGCTGCTGCCCGTGATCTCCTTCAATACGAAGGCCTCGAGCGACGAGAAGAAGAAGCACGACCAATTTGTCGACCGCATGGTCGAAAAGGGCTACACACCTAAGCAGGTGCGCCTCCTCTCCGAGTGGTATCTGCGCGTGCGCAAGTCGCAGTAGATCGGCGTTGCGCTGGCGGCTCGGCCCCAGCGTCAACAGGATGGACGAGCAACCGGAAATACACGCCTGCCTATGTCTCATTTCATCGATCGACGGCTGAATAGCAAGAACAAGAGCACTGTCAATCGGCAGCGCTTCTTGCGGCGTTACAAGACGCAGCTCAAACGCGCGGCGTCGGACGCGGTCAACCGCCGGAGCATTACCGATATTGACGGCGGCGAGCAGGTCGGTATCCCATCGAAGGACATCTCAGAGCCCCAGTTCCATCACGGCCCGGGTGGCCAGCGGGATATGGTGCATCCTGGGAATAAGGAATTCGAGGCTGGCGACCGGGTGCAACGCCCAGAAGGGGGCCAGGGTCAGGGTGGCGGACAAGGGCGTGCGGGCCGTGGTGGTGGCGGCGAGGATGATTTCGTCTTCGAGCTGTCTCGCGAGGAGTTTCTCGATCTCTTGTTCGATGACCTTGAGCTCCCGAACCTGGTGCGTAACCAACTGGTTGGCACCACCGAGTTCAAGACCGTGCGCGCGGGCTATGCGACCGAGGGCGCACCGAGCAATATCGACGTTGTACGTTCGCTGCGCGGCGCTGTCGCCCGTCGAACCGCGCTCGGCGCGCCTTATCGCAAGCGGATTCGCGAGCTTGAAGAGGCCCTGGCTGAGCTGCTGGCCTCGGGTGTCGAAGAGCCGGATGCCAGGCTGGTTGCCATCCGTGAGGAGATCGATCGGCTCAAGACTCGCATTGCCGCCTTGCCCTTTATCGATACCTTTGATCTGCGCTACCAATCCTTCACCAAGCAGCCTGAGCCAACGAGTAAGGCGGTGATGCTTTGTATCATGGATGTTTCCGGCTCGATGGATCAGGTGCGCAAGAACCTGGCTAAGCGCTTCTTCATCCTGCTGTATCTCTTCCTGCAGCGAAACTACGACAAGATTGACGTGGTCTTTATTCGCCATCACACCATTGCCCAAGAGGTCGATGAGCAGGAGTTCTTTTATTCCCGCGAGACCGGCGGCACCGTGGTCTCGAGTGCGCTGCAGCTGGCCCATGAGGTGATTCGCGAGCGATACGATTCCGAGACCTGGAATATCTATGCTGCCCAGGCTTCAGATGGCGACAACTGGGATTCCGATTCGAGCATCTGTCGCGATCTGTTGATTCAGGATCTGTTGCCACTGCTGCGTTACTACGCCTATGTCGAGATCACGCCGCGGCAGCACCAAAGCCTGTGGTATGCCTATCAGGACGTGAAAGCGGCCTTTCCGCACTTCGCGATGGAAGAGATCAACGGCGCCGATGATATCTTCCCGGTCTTTCGCGAACTCTTCAAACGCCAAGAGGCTTAGTGTCAGATCGCTATGGCAAGCAACCGGATTATCTCCGATAGCTCGGAGTGGACCTTTCCGCTCTTGAAACGCTTTGATCAAGAGATTGCGCGGGTCGCCCATGATGAATTTGGCCTCGACACCTATGCCAATCAGGTCGAGGTGATCTCGTCGGAGCAGATGATCGACGCCTACTCATCAGTGGGTCTGCCGATCAACTACCATCATTGGTCCTATGGCAAGCAGTTTGTCGCTACTGAGCAGACCTATCGGCGCGGGCAGATGGGGTTGGCCTATGAGATCGTGATCAATTCCGATCCCTGCATCGCTTATCTGATGGAGGAGAACACGCTGCCGATGCAGACGTTGGTGATCGCGCATGCTTGTTATGGCCACAATAGCTTCTTCAAGGGCAATTATCTGTTCCAGACCTGGACTAGCGCTGACGCGATCATCGATTACTTGGTCTTCGCGCGAAATTATATCGCCGATTGCGAGGAGCGCTACGGCACCGATGAGGTGGAGCTGTTGCTCGACTCCTGTCATGCGCTGATGAACTACGGGGTGGATCGATATCGTCGTCCGTCACCTCTGTCGATGGCCGAGGAAAAGCGTCGGCAGGCCGAGCGCGAGAGCTATCTGCAGTCGCAGGTGAATGATCTGTGGCGCACGCTACCGGTCATGGATAAGGAAGAGGGTCTTCAGGATGATGGGCGCTTTCCAGCCGAGCCGCAGGAAAACCTGCTCTACTTCATCGAGAAGAACGCACCGCTGCTCGAGCCTTGGCAACGGGAGATCGTGCGCATCGTGCGCAAGGTCGCGCAGTACTTCTACCCGCAGCGCCAGACCCAGGTGATGAACGAAGGCTGGGCAACCTTCTGGCATTACACCTTGCTCAACCGGCTCTACGATCAGGGGCTGGTCGGCGATGGTTTCATGATGGAGGTGCTGCAATCGCACACCAACGTCGTCTATCAGCCGCCGTTCGACTCAGCCTACTACAGCGGCATCAATCCCTATGCCTTGGGATTTGCGATGATGCGCGATATCCGTCGCATCTGCGAGGAGCCGACCGACGAGGATCGCGACTGGTTCCCCGATATCGCCGGACAGGAGTGGCTGAAGGTGCTGGACTTCGCGATGCGCAACTTCAAGGATGAGAGCTTTATTGCCCAGTTCCTCTCGCCGCATCTGATGCGCGAATTCCGCCTATTTGCCGTGACCGACGACGATCGGGAAGACACCCTAGAGATTACGGCGATCCACGAAGAGACCGGATATCGGCACCTTCGACAGCAACTTGCGGATCAATACAATCTTGGCAGCCGCGAGCCGAATATCCAAGTCTACAACGTCGATTTGCGTGGCGATCGTTCGCTGACACTGCGTCATTTCCGGTACAATCGTCGCCCACTGGGCGATTCCCTTGACGAGATGCTGAAACACATTCGCCGCCTATGGGGCTTTGATGTGCGCATGGAGTCGGTCGACCAGCAAGGTCGTGTCCAGCTGGCCGGAGAATCCTAATCGGTTGCTGTTAGCAGAGCAGAACAGAGCAGAACAGAGCAGAACAGAGCAGGGTCGGGGTAGGCGGGACATTTGATCACCAACAAGGGGGCGCGGTCGATGTCGATATTTTTCCCGGGCGGTAGCGTTCCGATTGGTTACCTGCTGATCGGCGGCATCCTTGCCATCCTCGGCCCTGCCGGCCTATTTGCTCAGCAGGGCACATCGGCGTCTGCTGCAACCCCTCCTGTCTCCGTGGCTGAGACTGTTCCCGAGCCCGAGCCCGAGCCCGAGCCCGAGCCCGAGCCCGAGCCCGAGCCCGAGCCCGAGCCCGAGCCCGAACCCGAGCCCGAACAGCAAACTCTGTTTGAATCCTCTGCTTTCTCTCCTGCGCAGCGTGCAGCGGTCGTTGAATCGCCTCCCCCTCTGCCTGAGGTCAGGGATCTGGTTTTCGACCAGGTGCTGGATGATCTGGATCTGTTCTCGCCACGGCTGCTGCGCGAGTTCTATGCGGCGCGCGCATTTCGTCCCGCTTGGAGCCCGGCGCAAGCAGCGGCCATGCACAAGCTCGCGCAGGGCAGTGTGGCACAGGGCCTCGAGCCTCAAGACTTCAACGCTGACGCGATTCAGGCCCTATTGCCCGGCTCTGTGCTAGCCTCTGGCGAGAATACCGCCGAGCACTGGCGTGCAGACCTGACTCTCAGTGATGCCTTGTTGCGCTATTTGCATCATCTCCAGTACGGCAAATACAACCCGAAAGAGGTCAATCCGGACTGGACGTTCGTCGACTCGGTCGATGCCGTCGAGCTGCAGGCTGAAATGCAAATGGTGCTCGCTGCAGAGGATCTGCCGGCGGCCGTCGAAAAGCGGCTGCCGCAGGCGCCTTTTTACGAGCAACTGAAGCGCGGCTATGCGCGCTACCTGGCGCTGAGCCAGCGCCTGCAGTTGGAAGGCGGTTGGGCGCCGATCGCGGCTGGGCCAAACCTCAGGGTGGGGATGCGTGATGCACGCTTGCCGCGAATCCGCGACCAGCTTGCGCTGCTCGAAGCTGATGACTTGCCGCCGACGGCTGATCCGGATATCTACGACAAGGCCCTCTATGAGGCCGTGCGCGCCTTCCAGGGTCGTTCTGGTTTGGCGGTCGATGGGGTCATTGGCCCACGCACCTTGGCCGCGTTGAATCAGCCGCTCGATGAGCGCCTTGCCGTGATCCGCGCCAACCTGGAGCGGATGCGCTGGCTTTATCATGAACTCCCTGCTGATTATCTGCTCGTTGACATTGCCGCCTTCCAGCTGGAGTTGGTGCGCGATCACCAGACCGTTTGGAGCACGCGCGCGGTGGTTGGCACCGATGAGAATCAGACGCCGATGTTTCGCGATGAGATGGAGTATCTGGTCTTCAATCCGACCTGGTCGGTACCGCGCTCCATTCAGAGGAAGATGCGTGGTGTTCCCGGTGATTATCATGTGATTGATCGGCGCACTGGCCGTCGGGCTTATCCGTCGAATCCAACCGACGCTCGGCGCTACCGTCTGGTTCAGCAGCCTGGCCCAAGGAATGCGTTGGGGAAAGTCAAGTTCATGTTCCCGAATGGTCACGCGATCTATCTGCATGACACGCCCAGCCGTCATCTGTTCGCACGTCATCAGCGTTCTTACAGCCATGGCTGTGTGCGCGTTCAGGAACCGCTGAATCTTGCCCAAGAGATCCTGGCTGCCCAGAACGGGGACCAGAACTGGGATATGAGTGCGATCGAGCGAATCGTCGGCAGTGGCCGCACGCGCTATGTGAATCTTGAGGAGCACTTGCCCGTGCTGCTCTACTATCTGACCGCACGCGCTGACGACCAGGGGCGCATTGGTTTCCGGAATGATCTCTATCGGCGCGACGCGAGCCTGCTCGCCAGTCTCGGGGGCACGGCCAGCGCTGACCGCATCGTGTTTCGAGAGGCCCCGGTGGTTGATCCGGTGGTGGAGTCAGCGCCGGCAACGGCTTCGAGGCCAGGGCCGTCGGCTTCGCCCGGAGTCCCTGCGCCCACGGCTTCAAACAGCCTGCCTGAGGCTAGCCTAAACACAGATGCAGAGGATGGCCCTGATACAGAACTGTTGCTCCTCGATCAGAGCGCGCCGAGGATGACACAAAAGGCTGAGCGGGCAGCGGATGCGAGTCCGTTGGATACGTCGTTCGATCCAATGGAGGCGCTTGATCCCTTGCGGGGCCTATCGATGAACCTCTGGCCTGCTCAAGACCTCGGCGAGCGAGGGTCAAAGGCTGATCAGCGAGCTCTGCGACCGATGCTGAGGCCCTAGGCTCTGCATCCTCAGTGGTTTCGGTTCGCCTAACCTAACCATGATCCCGCTCTTTGCGGCGGTTTCTTCAGGCACGGGGGTTTTGATGCTGCTAGTCACCTTTCTTTTGGGCGTTATCGTTTATGTCATTGTCAAGGTCTTTATTCGAGCGCTCTACACCGTCAAGCCCAATGAGCGGGCCGTGCTGACCTCTTTCGGGCGGGCCGTGCGACTGGGCGATCAGTGGGTCGCTGACGAGAGCCTCAATGAAGACGAGCGCGAGCGCTATCAGTTCCCGCAACTGCGCGTGATCGGTCCGGGAGGCCCCTATTTCAAATGGCCCTGGCAAGAGGTCCACAAGGTTGACATTGCGACCCAATCGATCGACCTGACCTGGGACCCAACCAAGCGTCAGTCGACGATCGAGGCCGTGACCAAAGACAATCTCACAACGGGCGTTGACGGCCAGATTCGTTTCCGTGTCGCCGAGGGTAATCTGTATGCCTACTGTTTCGGCGTCGATAGCCCTCTCGAGCATGTCATGGGCTACTTTATTGCCGTGCTGCGCGAGCGGATTGCCAATTTCGTCGATCCGAAAGGGCAGAGCTTGGTTGATACCGGCGACGTTTCAGCTGAGGCATCGAGCGCGGCGGTTGAGCTGACCGAGGGGGTGTCGATTAACGATCTGCGCAAGAACCTGCCGCTGATCAATGATTATATGGAGAGCCAATGTCGCTCCACCGGAGCGCGTTATGGGATCGAGCTGGATGCGGCGTTGATCACCCAGATTGATCCACCGCCCGAGGTCGATCGCGCTCTGTCGGCGATCAATAGTACGCGCAATCAGGTCGCCGCCGATATCAGCACCGCACGCGCGGACGCTGAGCAGCAAATCACCATGAGCAAGCGGGCTGTCGATATCGCCAGCAATAACGCTCAGGCAGAAGTGGCGCCATTACGTGAGCTGGCGGCCACCCTGATGGGGATTAAGCGCACTGGGGGCGGGGGTGCCTTGCGCGCCTATATCCGCAACATGCGTATCCCGCTGCTAAAACAGGCAAAACGGATCATCCAGGTAGCAGGTCCGACAGCCGATGAGGGCGTGGCGATGGTGATGGGATCACCTGCTACTGATCAACCATCGCGTGGAGGTGCCTAAGCATGCCGATGGCGACCTTGTCCCCTCTGATCGCCTTCCTGTTTGGGATCATCGCAATCCCGGTCGTGCTAGGCATGGCTAGGCAGTTGGGCCTCTATGCCATTGTGCGCGAGCGGGAATCCCAAGTGTTCACGCTCTTCGGCAAGGTCATCGGTACCCTCGATGAGCCCGGACTCCGCTTCCCGGTTGCCTATTTCGGCCCCAAGGCCCTGCTGGTGGCCTTCTTCGGTAAACGCTACTTGGTCAACACCGCACTGCGGCAGTACTACCTCCGCGACCTGATGGTGAACTCGGAGGAGGGCACGCCGATGGGCGTCGGCATCTGGTATGAGATGCAGGTTTGCGATCCGGTGGCCTACCTCTTTACGAACGCGAACCCGGAGGGTTCATTGCAGGCGAATGTCGCTAGCTCGACCATCTCCACATTGTCTAACCTTGAGATGGACAAGATGCTAGAGGATCGTCACCAGCTCAGCCGCAAGGTCCGGACCACGGTCTCGCCCTTGTCGGAGAAGTGGGGCTATAAGCTGGGCTCGGTCTACATCCGCAAGGTCGCCTTTACTGATCGGCAGATGGTCGACAATATCACCGAAAAGGTCGTCAAGCGTCTGATTCAGGTGACGAGTGCGATGAAGCAGGATGGCGAGAATCGCGTGGGCCTGATCAAGAGCGAGACCGCCTTCAAGGTCTCGCAGAAGATGGCTGAGGCAGCGGCTACCCGGCCACGGGTGGTCGGCGAGGCCCTGAATGAGATTGGCCGTGAGGACCCGGAGACACTGGCGGCAGTGATGGAGGTGATGGAGACGGAACAGCTGATTGCCTCCGGCGCTGAGGTGGATGTGCTGCCGCGCGATGCTCAGGTGCTCGTCTCAGTGGGTGAGGCGAGCCGTGGCGTCGGCGGCGCAAGCACAGCGGGGCTGTCTCTGGACGCCAGGGCCTTCTCTTGATCTCGAGCCTGAACCGGGCCGCGCCGGCTCTCCGAGTCCGATCGGCGAGCGTACCGAGGGGGGGATCGGTTCCGGTTGGCTTCAATGGGGTCAGTTCGCGTTGTAATTTTTCGCTCAGGCTCGGACAATGCCTTGAGCGGAGACGCAGCCGTTTTGGCGCTGTCCCGTTCGTTCTATTCCAGGGTCGCCCTCCGCGACCCCCCGCTTCGGAGACCAGCGATGTCCAACGAGGGTTATCACGAGCCAATCACTGAGCTGTCGGATGAAACGCGCGATATGCACCGCGCGATTCTGTCACTGATGGAGGAGCTTGAGGCCGTCGACTGGTACAACCAACGTGTCGATGCCTGCAAGGACGCCGAGCTGCGTGCCATCCTTGCGCACAACCGTGATGAAGAGAAGGAGCATGCGGCGATGGTGCTCGAGTGGATTCGGCGTCGTGACGCAAAATTTGACGATGAGCTCAAGGATTATCTGTTCACCGACAAGCGGATTGCCCACGAATAGGCGGCATTATCAACCCCCGGCGCCACTTCGATAGGCACCTCGTTCACGATGATCAAGCAGTCGTCCGGCACGCCCGGTCGACTGTGCCTGCGGTCAATCGTGCCGCAATCCACGGCAGGAGCTGAGAGCAGCGCATGGCCGATTTTCACCAAGAACCGCAGATCACGACGCTACATGGGCTGCATGAGGCCTTTGATCGCGACCAGTATCTGACGCGGCTTGAGCGCAAGCTCGAGGCGCACGCCAAGCAGGATCATATGTGCTTGCTGCTGCCTTCACTCTTCAGTGAGATCAGCAATGGCGATGTGCTGGATCGAATCGTCGAGCGGATCGCTGAAGTCCGCTACCTGCGTAGTATCCTGGTTGCCTTGGGAGGGGCGTCCGAAGAAGCCCAGTTTCGCGAGGCGCAAGCCTATTTTGGCCGCTTGGCCCGCCCGGATTGCCTAGTTCGCGTCGTTTGGGTGGATGGGCCGCGTATCCAAGGACTACTGTCCGAGCTCGGCGAGCACGGCATCCCCACGGGGCAACAGGGCAAAGGGCAATCGGTCTGGGTGGCCCTTGGTTATTTGTTTGCGCGCGGTGAGGCCAATACCATTGCGCTGCATGACTGCGACATCGTGACTTACGATCGCACCATGCTCGGTCGGCTGATCGAGCCGGTCGCCAACCCGAACAATGCCTTCCAATTCTGCAAGGGGTATTACGCGCGCATCTCGCCGAGCGAGCGGTCGATGAAGGGGCGGGTTACGCGGCTCTTTGTCACCCCATTCGTGGACACCTTGTCGCGCGTGATGTGCAATGAGGCGAAGCCGGAGCTGCAGCGCTTTTTCGAGTACCACCGCGGTTTCAAGTATCCGTTGGCGGGTGAATTTTGCTTCACCTCAGACCTAGCGCGAGGACTCAACATTGCCTATGACTGGGGTCTCGAGGTCGCCACGCTGTCCCAGGTCTACGACCAACTGACGCGCCGACAGGTCGCGCAGATCGATCTGGCGGCGAATTACGAGCATAAGCATCAGGAGCTGTCGCCGGACGATACCTCCAAGGGATTGCATCGGATGGTGGTCGACATCGCCAAGTTCTATCTGACGTACATGCGCTCGCATGGTGTTCCGCTCGACGATGCCTATGTCGATATGCTGTTGCACACCTACTATCAGACCGCGCTGACCTATGTCCGAAAGTACAGTTATGACGCTGATGTGAACGACCTGTCCTACGACCTCTACCAAGAAGAAGCCGCTGCCGGCCATTTTCGAGGCTTCCTCTGGGACGCCTGGATGCAGACCAAGGGCCCTCAGGAGGCCAAGCTGATCCCGTCCTGGAACCGGGTCGCCTACAGCTTTCCGCAGGTCTACGAGCGACTGCACGAGGCCGTCGAGGCCGATCATGCGCCTCGCTGATCTGGCTTAGGCGCCTATGCCTGTGCGCGACACAGGCCGGGATTGATGAGCGAGCCGTTTTCCACAGTCTTAACCTGCCAATACAGAGGAGACTCAAGGTGTCTGAAGCCCGAATGAACAACGACCAGCAAACCGCCAAGTCGGGGTGGAACAAAGTGCTTTTCGTCAGCCTGCCCTATCTCGCGCTCTATGTTGCCTCCATTGTGCTCACGGCGATGACCGATTCAGCCCCTGAGCGTGCGACTGAGCTTTGGAAGATGTTTATGCCCTTTGTTGCGCTGGTCTCCCTGATCGGTGGTTGGCGGTTGTCCGGTGAAGAAACCAAAGACAAGGCGATCTACATCGGCAAACAGGTTCTCTACTGGGGGGCGGTGCTGCTCGTGATCAATCTGCTGTTCATGGGCGATACCGCACACTTCCTGAATGCGGAGAGTCAGGGCTTTATCGTCGCCTATGTGCTTGGACTCTCTGCACTGCTGTCCGGCATCTATATTGATTGGAAGATGTCGCTGTTTGGCGCCTTCTTGATTGCGAGCACGATCGGTATTGCCTTCCTCGAAGATAACGCCCTGTTGATCAGCACCGTCATGGCGGCCTTGGCGGGTATCGCCATCACGGTTGTGCTGCGCCGTAGCGGCAAGGCCAGCTGAGAGGCGCGCCGCCAGTTGCCGATGTGATCCTGGTGCTGAAGGCCCCCGTCGTTGCAGTTGCCTGAGCCAAGGTCCATCGGTCACACTGCAGCGGTCAGTACCGGCATCGGGCGCGGCCTATCATCGTTGTGCGTCATCCAACGCTCGGCAAGCTCGTGCTTGTCGAGGGCAATGACGGCTATGGTGCCGTCATTGAGGGCGACAACTAAGGCGATGCAGAGGCCTGATCCGCGGGCCCGATTGAAGCATTCCTGATTGAAGTATTCATGGATAACAAGACGCCGATCAACGACGAACACTGGGTGCGCGAGCAGGCGGACCGTTCACTTGCGCGCTTGCTACCGCGGCTCGAGCAGCGCTTTAGCACCGCCGTCGATGAAGTCGAATGGCTCGGCTATCGCGAGCGTCTCGAACGCCACTTTCCGCGTCTGTTCAAGCGCTTGTATGGTCTCTATGGCGGCTATTACGACTTCTTCTACCATCTCGAGAGTATCGTCGCTTCGGCTACCGAGATGTGGATCGCGCGCTCGCCAGAACTCAAGGCGCTGGACGCGATGCGCGGCGCCGATCCCTATTGGTACCAGTCCAATCGGATGGTCGGCGCCATGTGCTACGTCGATCAGTTTGCGGGCGACCTGGCGGGCTTGCGCGAGCGTATCCCTTACCTGACCGAGCTCGGCATTACCTACCTGCACCTGATGCCGGTATTCCGCTCGCCCGACGGCGATAATGATGGTGGCTACGCCGTCAGTAGCTACCGGGAGGTCGATCCGACGCTGGGCACGATGGATGATCTGGCGGATCTAGCCACTGAACTGCGTCATCATGGCATCTCATTGACGCTTGACTTCGTCTTTAACCACACCAGTGACGAGCATGATTGGGCACGCGCTGCGCTGGCAGGCGATCGTGCGCATCAGGGCTACTATCGGATGTTCCCTGATCGCACCCTGCCGGATCTCTATGAGAAGACCATGCCTGAGGTTTTTGGTGAGGATCATCCGGGTGCCTTCACCTATCGCACCGGTATCAAGAAATGGGTCTGGACCACCTTCCATACCTATCAGTGGGATCTGAACTACGAGAATCCGGAGGTCTTCAACCGGATGCTCGAGGAGATGCTCTTCCTGGCCAACCAGGGCGTCGAGATACTGCGTCTCGATGCGGTGGCCTTTCTCTGGAAACGCTTGGGCACGAACTCCCAGAATCTGCCTGAGGCACACTGGGTGATCCAGGCCTTCAATGCACTGGTGAGCATTGCCGCGCCGGCCATGGTGTTCAAGTCTGAGGCTATCGTGCATCCAGACGAAGTGCGCGAATACATCAGCATGGACGAGTGTCCGCTCTCCTATAACCCGCAGCTGATGGCGCTGCTCTGGGACGCGTTGGCGACCCGTGATGTGCGTGTGTTGCAACGCGCGATGCAGAGCCGCTTCGCGGTGCCCTCGGGTTGTGCCTGGGTCAACTATGTGCGCTGCCATGATGACATCGGCTGGGCCTTTGCCAACGACGATGTTGAGGCCGTTGGGTTCGATGCAGACCGGCACCGGAACTTCCTGACGCGTTTCTACACCGGTCGCTTCGAGGGTAGTTTTGCCCGTGGTGCACCCTTCCAAGAAGACCCGGTGACGGGTGACGCGCGGATATCCGGTACCTGTGCCTCACTGACGGGGATCGAGAAAGCACTCGCCGAGCAGAATAAGTCTGAGCTCGAGCTGGGGATCGGCCGCATCCTGCTGATCCATGGCGTCATTATCATGATCGGCGGCATCCCGTTGATCTATCTTGGTGACGAGATCGCAACCCTGAATGACTATAGCTACGATCAGGACGCCGAGAAGGTCGGCGACTCGCGCTGGCTGCATCGCGGCACCTTCGATTGGGAGCGCGCAGACCAGCGTCGCGATATGGAGACGGTGACGGGTCGAGTGTATCAGGGCCTGCTGAGGCTGCTGCAGGTGCGCAGCCACAACCATGCATTTGCGCGCGGCGATACCGAACTGCTGGATACCGGCAATCGCCAGGTCTTTGGCTTTCTGCGCTCCAGTGAGCAGTCCACGGTCTTTGTGGTGGGCAACTTCAGTGAGCATCCGCAGCGCCTCGAGGCACGCCGGCTGCGCCAGATGGGGATGCGCAAGACCATGGTTGACCTCTTCGCGGGTCAGACCATCATCGCCACGCAAGAACTGCTGTTAGAGCCCTATCAGCTGATGGCGTTGGCGCGCTCGGCCTAGCCCGCGTGCAGGCGAAGATCGCTTCGGCAAAGACCTCGGCGGGGCCGGCCTGAGTCGCGGCCATGCGCCGATGGCTGAGCGGGTTGCGAGCCACACGATGTCCTGCGAAAGCGCCATGTTACTGAGCGAGACCGAGCATTACCGGCTCCTTCGTCAGGGCCGTTTTCTTTGGGCGGCTCTCAAGCGTCCGCACCGAGTGCTGAGTACTTGCAAGGTCAACGGCGGGCTGCGCGAGGATCTGACCCACGTTGCTAATCACCAAAGCTGCGAGGGCATTGCCCACCATCGGCAGTCTGTGCGCAATCCATCAGCGTGGTCCGGCCGGGATGCCTTTCACATGCAGGCCTGTGTGGACGCTGGCCTGCCGCCGCAGACGACGGCGCTGATGTCGACCGCCGCAAACATGCAGTGTGCCGTCCTCTCGCAGGCAGCTCAGGAGGAGCTTGTCGTCTCGGTGGCGGCGACGGCGGGTGTGCTCGGCAACGCGACCCGAGCTGGCGACCCAGCCGCTTGGCACGAGTATCCCGAGGGTAGTCGGCCGATCCAGCCTGCAGATGCTGACTCCCGAGTGCCGGTCAAGTCTGTGTTGATGGCGCCACCGGATGAGGTTGGCTCAGGCACCATCGTGCTCTTGGTCTTTATCAATCAGCCTTGCACGGCGGCCTGTCTGATGCGGGCGGTCACCATGGTGACCGAAGCCAAGAGCGCTGCGTTGCTCGACCTGCGGATGCCAAGCTTGCAGTCGGCGGGTCTGGCCACCGGCACCGGGACGGATCAACTGGTCATCGCCGCGCCCTTGCCGGCTCCGGGAGACTGGGAGCGCAACTGGGCCGGCGGCCACAATAGCCTCGGTGAGCTGTTGGGGCGGACCGTGCATGCGGCGGTGAGCCGTTGCATCCTGCTGCAGAACGGCGTCTGTGCCGAATTGCGCCGTTCGGTCTGTGGCGCGCTCGGTCGTCATGGCTGCGATGAGGCGGCACTGATGGCTCAGGCCGAGGCGGAGCTGGAGCAAGCCGAGGCTGCGTTGTTCGCGCACAATCTGATGGCGTTGATCCATGATCCTCAGGCTGCGGCTGCCGCCTATGCCATGGCTGAGATCATTGATCTGGCTCGAGCCGGTGTGTTGCACGCCGAGGTGGCGCGGGAGGCGATGATCAATCAGGCGGCGTTGCTGGCAGCGGCGGTTGCTGTTGCGCCCGAGCAGTTCCCCGCGCTGCGCGAGGCGCTGCAATCTCAGCCTGATCTGGCGCCTGGCGTCCTTGCAGCTCGCGCCGTTGCCCTGGGGTTCGCTCGCAAATGGGACTGAGCGTGCATCTGCTGCTGATCCTCGGGGCCTGCGCGCTCGATGCGCTGCTCGGCGATCCGGTCTATCGGCTGCACCCGATCCGCGTGCTTGGCGCCTGGACGCTGTGCTGCGAGCGTTGGCTCTTCGCGGTCGGACTCAACGGCTATCTGGGGGGTGTCCTACTCTGGCTCGCGACGGTCGCTGGCGCGCTTGGCAGCTGGTGGCTGGTGCATGCGGCGTTGGCGCTGCTCCATCCCTGGCTTGCAATGGGCTGGGATCTCTTTATCGCCTATAGTCTGCTCTGCGCACGCGATCTGTTGACCCAGGGCTGGCGCGTGCTTGCGGCCCTCGATGATCTGCCCCTGGCCCGAGCTGAGCTGCAGAGGCTGGTGAGTCGCGATACCGAGACCCTGCCACCCGCTGGGGTGGTGCGCGCGACCATCGAGAGCCTTTCTGAGAACCTAACGGATGGCGTGCTGACGCCGCTGTGGGCGCTGTGCCTCTTTGGACTGCCGGGGCTGATCCTGGTCAAGGTGGTCTCGAACCTGGACTCGATGGTGGGCTATAAGAACGCGCGCTATGCCCGCTTTGGCTGGGCCGGCGCCCGCTCCGATGATCTGGTGCACTGGCTGCCGGCGCGTCTCTCGGTGCCCTTGATCCGGCTTGCTGCGGCCCTGTTGCGGCTGCATTCGCGGCTGGTCTTTCCAACCGCATTGCGCTATCACGCGTTGCTGCCAAGCCCAAATTCTGGTTGGAGTGAGGCGGCCTTCGCGGGCGCGCTGCGGGTGCGCTTGGTCGGTCCGATCTGGCATCAGGGCCATCTCGTCAACGCAGTCTTCATGGGCGACCCTGATTGGCCCGCGGAATTGGGGGCTGATGACCTACGGCGCGCCTTGCAATTGGTTTTGGCCGCCTGTCTGATCGCGCTGCTCGCTGGTCTCGTGCTGGCACCATTGCGCAGTTTGATGCCCTGGTGATCAGGACCGGCTATTGAGGTTAATGCAGCTGCCGTTGCCAGTTGTCCAGGTCGTGCAGCTGGTCATGCGTGCGAGCCGCGAGCTGGAGCCAATCCGCGGTCTCTGGCCCAGACATTGGCGCCGCAATCAGATGGCCTTGGCCGTGTTCGAAGCCAAGCTCGCGGAGGGTCTCGAGCTGGGCGTTGGTCTCGATCCCCTCGGCGATCGCCAGACTGCCAGTTTCGGCAGCGAACTGGCGTGAGGCGCGCGCGAGTATCTGCGCCCGAGGCAAGCTGGCCAGCGCGGCGACGAGCTTGCGGTCGATCTTGATGTAGTCTGCTTGCAGGTCGGCGAGCATGGTCAGCGAAGCCAAGCCGGTGCCGAAATTATCGATCCCGAGCAGGATGTGCTGATTCAACAACCGGGGCAGCACTTGGTGCGACCAGTCAAGATCGGCGCGTAGCGAGCCTTCGGAGAGCTCGAGCCGAATCGCGCTGGCATCAACGCCGTGATCCTGTAACGCCCGGTGCAGAGACTCCAGAAACTGCTCGTCGATGAGCTGCTGCTGGCAGACGTTGATGCTCAGGAAGAGTCCAGGCGACCAGACGCCTTGGCGCTGCCAGGTGCCAATCTGGCTCAGTGCGAGCTCGATGATGCGTTTGCCAAGGCTGCTCAGCATGCCGGCTGACTCGGCGACGGCGAACACCTGCTCGATGCTAAACCCCTTTTGGCTCAGGTGCTCGCAGCGCAGTAAAGCTTCGAACCCCACCGGTGATAGGTTCTCGAGGCTCACCATAGGCTGGAAATGCAGATCGAGCTGATGGTTGCGGATGGCACGCTCAAGCTCGTTTCGGAGCTCGTCCTGCATCTTGGCGCGGGCACGCATCTGCGGCTCGAAGAGGATTGCGCGGCGGCCCCCGAGCTGCTTGCTCAGTTGCAGCGCGAGGCCGATATCCTGCATAAGCTGGTCAACGTCCTTGTCGTCCTGGGTGATGCGCAGCAGGGCGATATCGGGCCTGAGGAGGATATTGTCGCCGCCGATCTGGAGTGGCTCGCGGAAGCGCCCGAGAATGGTTGCCGCCGCCCCTTCGGTATGGCTCCAATGGGCATTCACCTGCATCAGGATCATGAATTCGTCGCCGCCGAAGCGGCCGATCGCATCGGCGTCGAAGCCCAGCTCCGAGAGGATGCGCGCGAAGGTGAGCAGCGTTTGATCGCCACGTGCCTGGCCGAAGCGCTCGTTGACGCATTTGAAGTCGCCAAGATCGATGTAGATCAGTCCAGGGGTGACCCCGGATGAGGATTTGGCTTCGGCAATCGCATTGTTCAGCCGCTCGGTCATGAAGGCGCGGCTATAAGCCCCGGTGACAGGGTCGTGATGAGCCTCGTCGATCAAGCGCTGCTGCAATGCGAGGTTCTCACTTTTGAGCCGCATCAGGATTGCGATCAGCCAGCAGATCGATTCCACCAGATTGCCAAGTGGGAACGCGAATGCGCTCGTCGGCGGTAGCCATGTGCCCTGGGTGACGACCGCGGCCGCCTGGATGCCGCCACCCAGGATCGCGGCGGTGAGACCGACGGCAAACCAGCGCACGCCGGGCTCGCCATCGCGCAGGCGCCTTGCTAAAAGCAGGATGACCAAGACCGCGAGGAGGGGAATAACGGCTGCGCCGACCCGATAGGCCTCGGCGGTGAAGGCCGAGAGGTAGAAGCTACTCGCGCTGAGGCCGGTGCTGATCAACAGCAGGCTGCGGAGGTGACCGCAGGGGCGTAGAAAGGCGAACACCGGCAGGGCCATGCCGATCACGGCGGTGCCGACCGCGAGCGCTTGCAGCAGATGGTGGGTGCTCGGCTCCGGCCAGAACGGGAGCCAAACGGCCCCGAGCCCGACGGCTTGGAACTGAAAGAAGAGTAGGGCGCTGATATAGCCAAGATAAGCCAGTGTCAGCGCGCTGCGCTGATAACGCATCATCAGAATGGCGATCACGAATAGGGTCGCCAGCATGCCTGTGAACATACCCAGCGCAATCCAGAGCCGCTCGCTAAGGCGCTGGAATTGGGATTCGGGCATCAAGGTGATCCAGGGGCGAATCGACTTGTGATCGATCACGAGGGCGACCGGTGGTGTCGTGCCCAAGTTCAGCGGAAGTCGACTATTCGGGAAGGGGCTAGAGATCGCGCGCTGATCGAACGGCACCAGCCGACCCGTCTCGCCGGCATGGATGCAGCCCCGGGCGTCTTGTGCTAGTAGGAGAAAACGCTCAACGATCGGGTCCTTCATCACCGCGATCAGGGGTTCAGTGGGTGGAGCCAGTCCCTGCCCCGATCCCGAATCGGTGTCCGCGTCTGCGCTCAGAGCAGCGCCTGGTCGTTCTAGACTCGGGGCGAGAACGAATGCGCGCGCTGGTGCATGCGTACCGAGTGGCGGGATAGGTGCGATCGGGCAGTCAGCAGGGGCTTCATCCGCGAGCGCTTGGTAGCGTTGCAACCAGTCTGCGGCTGTACCTGTCGCGATTGACCGGCTCAATGTTGTGGCAGGCTCCGAGGCTGTCGGGAAGGCGTTGGCTTGGGCAGTGGCTGGCTGCGTGGTGGAACCGAGCAGTAGGAGCTGCAGCAGCAACAAGAGCAAAGCAGGCTGACAGAGGCGGATACTCGGCAATGTGGCTCGCCCTCCGAGCCAGGGCCTAGGCGCAGCGGCGTCGATCGCGAGGTCGGGTCCTAACTGTCGGCAACCTGGGTGGCAGCGTCCGAGTGTTGTTTTGCGCTGACGCGTCGCGAAGGCGTTGGGTTCAGACATCGGCGGGTGGAGGCAAAAGGCTAGATGCGCCGGTCTCATCTCAATCCCCCGAGCGGCGGAGCTCGCGGGTGAGCTTCTCGAGCTCGCGCTGCATCTGGAGGTTTTGGAAGGGGCGCAGTGGCGGTACCTCGCGTTCGAGCAGACCGTCGAGCAGACGTTGGCTGGACTGTACCAGATCAACCAGCTCGCCCGAGACGCGCACCGTTTGGTAGGTGTTCCAAGCGGTCTGGATATCCGCATCCAAGGCGGTTCTAGCCTGCGCGACCTGATGGCGCTGCTCGATAAGGTAATCACGATAGACGCCAGCGGCCTCAATGGTGAGCTGCTGTGCCTCCAGGTTGTTGCGCAGCAATTCGCGCCGATCGGGTTGGGACTGCATCAGGGCGCGCGTTTCCTCATTGAGCCTCGCCGCACGTTCGGCGATAGCGTCGATCTCTGGCATATAGCGCGTCTCGATGGCCTGCTCGACATCGCTGTGCATGCGTGCGAGCGCGCGCAGCAGGATGACGTACATGCCGTAATAGCGTCTTGCGCTCTCGAGGTCTTCGCCGCTGTCTTCGACTAAGGTCTCGAGCTGTTGGGTGATGGCCTTGACGTTGTCGAAGACGATGCCAAGATCGATGAGGTTGTCGCCGACCACGGTGGCGAGCAGCAGATCGATCTGATCGTTGCTGAGCTCAAGCCCCATTGCACGCAGCTCACCGACGAACTCGGCCTTGATCTGCTCGAGCTCGGCCTGGTACCGACGGATCTCGGCCTCGCGCTCGGCGATGCGCGCGTCATAGTCAGCGACCGTTGTCGCCATCAGCGATTCGCTCGGCGCGGCGATCCGTGCACGCCGAAATTGGTCGATCTTGGTGCGAGCATCGGCAATCTGTGTGCGTACTGCCTCGATTTGAGCACGATAATCTTGCACGGGTGAGCGCGAAAGGATGCCGACCGAGGCGTCCAGCAGGGCATTGATGTCAGCTTCGGCATCCCGCTTGTCGCGGCCGAGCCAGGCTCGATCTGGAAGCTGCGGTCGATCGTCCTCGATCTGCAGGGTCTGCTCGAGCTTGGGAACCAGCTCCTTCCAAATCGCAGCCGCCGGCGCAGGCTCAGTCGGGCTCAGCGAGCGTTGCGCCCCATCCCAAGCCTCGAGCGTGGCCTCGCGGGAGCGTTGCCACCAAGCATCGGCGGACTGGGTCGATCGTTGCCAAAACGAGCCGGCGCCCTCGAGCGAGCGCTCCAGCAGGTCTGAGAAGCGCTCGTCGCGGTTGCCGTCGGTTGCTGTCTCGCGGCTGTTGGCAGCCTTGTTGGCGCTGGCGTTCGACGCGATGGCGGGTTCTGCGCCATTGGGGCTGTCGTTGGGGCTGCTCGTGGCTGGCTCGGCGATCTGTGCCGTGGCAGCGCCGGCGTGCGTTGCGGCAGCCAGCAGGAGCGCGAGCACGCGGGCTGCGTTTGGACCCTGGCGCCGGCCGGCGGGGTTCAGGTCAGTTGCTACTGGGTTGCTGATCCTGTGCGTCATGAGCCTGTATTCTTGTCGTTGCGGCCACTCGGATGGTGGATCGCGATCAGCCAAACTGCAGAGATTAACAAGATCGGGCTGCCATCGTGCCGCTGGTTGCGCCCTGATGCTTGCGGCAGCGCTCGGCGGCTGCTAAGTTGCTCAGCTTTGTAGCGGCAGATCGCTGGCAGATTGCTGTTACATCATTATCAATGGTGGGATGCGTCGGTCCCCTCGCAACGCGAAGCCGTGAACCCGGTCAGGCCCGGAAGGGAGCAGCCGCAGCGGTGGATGTGTGTGCCGGGGTGTGGCTGGCGCAGCCCGCCACCCTTTATCCTGGCTGCGTCAGGCTCGTCCGAATCTGATCCCATGACCTATCAGGTCCTCGCGCGCAAATGGCGTCCCCGGTCCTTCGCCGATCTTGTCGGACAAGCGCATGTCGTGCGTGCGTTGGTCAATGGCCTTGAGCGCGGCCAGCTTCATCATGCCTACCTGTTTACTGGCACCCGTGGCGTTGGTAAGACCACCCTCGCCCGTATTTTGGCGAAGACGCTGAACTGTGAGCAGGGTGTTGGCCCAACCCCCTGTGGGGTCTGCTCGGCCTGTACCGAGATCGATGCTGGGCGTTTCGTCGATCTGCTGGAGGTCGATGCCGCCTCGCGGACCAAGGTCGATCAAACTCGCGAGCTGCTCGATAACGTGCCCTTCGCACCGGTGCGCGGGCGCTTCAAGGTCTACCTGATCGACGAGGTGCACATGTTCTCGGCGAGCAGCTTCAATGCGCTGCTCAAGACCTTGGAGGAGCCGCCGCCCCATGTGAAGTTCGTGCTTGCCACCACCGATCCGCAAAAGCTGCCGGCAACGGTGCTCTCGCGCTGCCTGCAATTCAACCTCAAGCGCCTGCTGCCTGAGCAGATCCGCGATCGCTTCTCCAGCGTGCTCGAGGCCGAGGCCATCGGTTTCGAGCCGCAGGCGCTGAGCCTGCTGGCGCGCGCCGCTGACGGCAGCATGCGCGATGGGCTCAGTCTGCTGGATCAGGCGATCGCCTTCGGTGCCGGCCAGGTCAAGGTCGATGACGTCCGCACCATGCTGGGCACCCGCGGTGGGGAGTTGACGCTCGATCTGCTCGAGGCCATGGCCGTTGGCGATGCGGCGCGGGTTCTCGCCGAGATCGGCCGCATCGCTGAACTGACGCCAGATTTCTCCTCGGTGTTGGTTGATCTGATTGCCGCCTTGCATCGCATTGCGCTGGCGCAGCAGGTGCCGGCCACCCTAGGTGGCGATGACCCCGACGATGAGCGTCTCGCAGTGCTTGCGGCTCAGCTGCCGCTGGAAGACGTCCAACTCTACTATCAGGTGCTGCTGACGGGGCAGGCCGACCTCGATCTCGCGCCTGACCCTCGCGCCGGACTGGAGATGGTGCTGTTGCGGGCACTGGCGTTTCGGCCGGCTCCGACCGATGCCAGCAGCCCAGGCTCGCCCACGTCAGCGCCGCCGACGGGCGCAGAGCCGATCGGTGCAGCGGGCTCGCCTGATGGCTCAGAGCCTGCTCGCAGTCTTCGCGCCCAAGCCGACGATGAACCGAAAGCGAGCGCGCCTTGCCAGGCGCCAGCAGCCGATGCGGTGGCATCTGATTCTCGCTCGCTCAGCTGCGCTGAGGACTGGGCGCGGTTGGTGGAGACGATGGGCCTGGGCGGGCTCGCGTTGGAGTTGGCTCGCCATTGCGCGCTGAGCGCTTGGGATGGGCAACGGCTGCGGTTGGTGCTTGACCCAGGGCTTTTGCATCTGCGTGCCGCCGGCGCCGAGCAACGGCTCGGGGCGGCAGTGGCCGCGGCGCTTGCCTGCGACCTGCGCCTAGAGATCTTGGCCGAGCCTGTCACGGATGAGACGCCAGCGCTGCGCCGCGCGCGCGATGATGCGAACCGGTTACGCGCTGCCGAGCATGCCTTGCAGGCTGATCCTGTTGCTCAGCGGTTGCGCGAGCGCTTCGATGCCGAGTGGATACCGGGTACGCTCACCGCACTGCCGACAGCTGCGGCGGGTTGATTTGGCCTTGAGGCCTGTTGTGCTGCAGAGTTAGGACCGACTCAGCGAGCCGAGCCAAGGCCGCTGAGCGGAATGTTTAGATCACCGATGAGAAGAGGTACGGCAATGAAGAGCGGATTGGGCGGGATGCTAAAGCAGGCCCAAAAATTGCAGGAAGATATGAAGAAATCGCAAGAGCGGCTTGCGAGTGAAGAGACGACCGGCGAGTCCGGTGCCGGTATGGTCAAGATCACCATGACCGGTCGCCATGAGGTCAAGCGGGTTGAGATTGATCCATCGCTGATGACAGATGACAAAGAGATGCTTGAGGATCTCATTGCTGCGGCCTTCAACGATGCGTCGCGCCGCGTTGGCGAAAAGGCGCAGGAGAGCATGGCGGAGCTGACCGCAGGGCTGCCATTGCCGCCTGGGATGAAGCTTCCATTTTGAGTTGCCTGGTGGCTCGACGAGCAGTCGATCGGCGATGCCCCGACGCCGTGGCGCAGGCATGATCCGAGTCAATGCCTTGCCAGTGGTTGATTGTCTGTGACCGGCGGTCGATTGCAGTGTCTGAGGCTAGTTTGTTAAATCAGCTCGTGGAGTCCTTGCGCCGGCTGCCGGGTATCGGGCCGAAATCCGCCCAGCGGATGGCCTTTCATTTGCTTGAGCGTGATCGGGACGCAGGACGTCAGCTGGCGCAGGTCATGGCTGCGGCAATGGAGCGCATCGGCCGTTGCGAGCGCTGCCGAACATTGACCGAGCATGCGCGCTGCCATCTGTGCTCGAGCCAACGGCGCGATGCCCGTCTGCTCTGTATCGTTGAGCAGCCGTCGGATATCGTCGCGATTGAGCAGGCGACCCATTACGAGGGGCTCTATTTCGTGCTCGGGGGCCGGCTGTCCCCGCTCGATGGCATTGGGCCAGAGGAGCTCGGTCTTAACCGGCTTGAGGCGCGCTTCATGGAGCCCGAGCTTGGGGAGGTCATCCTGGCGATCAGTCCGACAGTCGAGGGGCTTGCGACCGCCCATTACATCGCCGACCTAGCACGCGGTTCCAGCCTGCGCCTGAGCCGCATCGCGCATGGTGTGCCGCTCGGCGGTGAGCTCGAGTTTGTCGACGGCAGCACCCTGGCCCATGCCTTTGCCGGTCGGCAGGGGCTGTGATCCACATCTACACCAAGAGCGGAGAGACGGATGTCTGATACGATCTTTGGCAAGATCGCCAACGGCGAGGTGGCGGCGGACTTGCTCTATGAGGACGACCATGTGCTGGCATTTCGCGACCTCAATCCGCAAGCCCCGGTGCATGTGCTGGTGATCCCGCGCAAGCCGATCCGAACCCTCAATGAGGCAGGGCAGGAAGATGCTGAGCTGATCGGTCGCCTGATGTTGGCTGCGGCTAAGGTAGCCGAGCAGGAGGGCATTGCCGAGCATGGCTACCGGACCCTGATTAACTGTAACGCTGGTGGCGGTCAGACCGTTTACCATCTGCACGTCCACCTCATTGGCGGTCGTCCGCTGCAATGGCCTCCAGGCTGATGACTGGATTCTGATTCAGCGGGTCGGCGCGGCCGCCTATCGTCTCTTTTTGGAGTAATGTCGAGACCATGTCATTGACCACTGGAATACCAGCCAGGGATCAGGGTGAGGGCCATGAGACGGCAAAGACCGAGCCGGCGTTTGAGCTGAAGGCTGCAGCCTTCATCTTGCCCGTGATTCGGCTGTTGCGACTGGATATGGATGCCGTTGAGGCGCAGTTGATGCCGAAGGTGAAACAGGCGCCAGCCTTTTTTCAGAATACGCCGGTGGTGATCGAGCTCAGCGCGCTGCCATCGGCAGATGAGGACGTTGGCTTTCCGCAGTTGGTGGGGCTGCTGCGCGGATTGGGCATGATTCCGATTGGTGTGCGTGGCGGCAGCGCGCCGCAGCATGAAGCAGCCAAGGCCATGGAGTTGGCCATCCTGAGCGATACTGCGAAGCCGCCAAGATCGGAGACCGGGGAGGATGTGGCGCTTGGGATGCCAGTCGCTGGCCCGTCTGATGACACTCAGATTGGAGTTGAGCCTGGCTCGCATTTTATTGATCGTCCAGTGCGCTCTGGTCAGCGTGTCTACGCCGCCGGTGGTGATCTGACCGTGATCGCGGCGGTCAATTCTGGTGCCGAGCTGATGGCCGATGGCAATATCCACGTCTACGCGCCGATGCGCGGTCGCGCGATTGCGGGGCTGCATGGCGATACAAAAGCACGTATCTTCTGCTCCGACCTGCAAGCGGAGTTGGTCTCGGTTGCCGGTCACTATCGGGTCAGTGATAGTATCCCCGCAAATCTAAAGGGCTGCCGCACGCAGGTCTTTTTGGATCATGATGTGCTGCGCATCGAACCGCTTTAGCCTGGGGCTGTGCTGTTTTCGCACTGAGCCAGTGCTGCTTTAGTCTTTGCTCGCGCCGCTGGCGCATGGGCATTGCTACGGCTTAAGCGAGTGCGTTCTCTGCAGCGGTGGCCACTGGCTAGCGGCAGTGGTGGGTCGAAGGCGGGTTTTCGAACAGGGTCAACACGAATAAGGGGAGTCCTTCTTGGCCAGAACTATCGTCATAACCTCGGGGAAAGGCGGCGTCGGCAAGACCACGACAGCCGCTGCGATGGCCATGGGCCTCGCGCAGCGCAGCCATCGCACAGTGGTGATTGATTTCGATGTCGGTCTGCGCAACCTCGATCTGATCATGGGCTGTGAGCGCCGCGTGGTTTACGACTTTGCTAATGTGATCAATGGTGAGGCGAACCTGAATCAGGCGTTGATCCGCGACAAGCGTTGTGAGCATCTGTTTATCTTGCCGGCATCGCAGACGCGGGATAAGGATGCGCTGACTCAAGAAGGGGTCGGGCAGGTACTCGATGAGCTTCGCAAAACCTACGATTACATCGTCTGCGATTCGCCTGCAGGTATCGAGCATGGCGCGCTGATGGCCATGTACTTTGCCGACGATGCGGTTGTGGTGACGAATCCTGAGGTATCCTCGGTTCGCGACTCCGATCGTATGCTCGGCATCCTCTCCAGCAAGTCGCGCCGTGCGCTCGAGAACGAGGAGCCGATTCGCGAGTTCCTATTGCTGACCCGCTACTCACCAGAGCGTGTTGCGAGCAGCGAGATGCTGGCGGTCGAGGATGTGCAGGAGATCCTCTCGCTCAACCTGCTAGGCGTGATTCCGGAGTCCAAGTCGGTGCTCAATGCATCCAATGCGGGTATCCCTGTGATTCTTGATGTTGAGTCCGACGCGGGTCAAGCCTACAGCGACATGGTCGCCAGGTATCTGGGCGAGGAGCGGCCGATGCGCTTTCTCGAGATGGAGCGCAAGGGGTTGTTCAGCCGATTCTTCAGGGGGTGATTTTGGTAGGGCTACTCGACTATTTTCGCGGTCCTGGCGGGGCCAGCAAAGGCTCGGCCTCGGTTGCCAAAGAACGGCTGCAAATCCTGGTTGCACATGATCGCGCTGCGCGCGATCGCCCTTCCTATCTCCCGAGTCTGCAGCAAGAGATCCTGGCGGTGATTCGCAAGTATGTCGAGGTCGACAATGACGCGGTTTCGGTGCATTACGAGCAGGAAGATCGGCACGAGATCTTGGAGCTGAACATTGTGCTGCCGGACCCAGAGGGTCGAGCTTAGGCGATTCGCTGAGCCTCTGCCACCGCTGTATTCGCCGCTGTGCGAGCCGTTATGCTGACGCCGTGCGAGCCGTTATGCTGAGCAGGTCTGGCAAGACTCATCCTGCTTCGAGGCTAAGGATGAACTCCCACTGCTGATCGGATACCGGCATGATCGATAAGCGATTCCCTTTGCGCACCAATGGAAAGCCAGACAGCGCGTCATCGGCATACTGTTTGAGCTCATTGAGGCTAATGTTGCGCTTTAGATCACGTACATAGCGCACATCCACGAGGTACCAGCGCGGGTTAGCTGGGTCGCTCTTGGGGTCATAGTAGGGGTTGGCTGGGTCGAACGCGGTCGGGTCGGGATAACCGGTGCTCATGACCTCGATGATGCCGACGATACCGGGCTCTTTGACGTTGGAGTGGTAAAAGAACCCGAGGTCGCCGATCTGCATCTGATCGCGCATCATGTTGCGTGCCTGGTAGTTGCGCACCCCGTCCCAAGGCTCGGCCTGGTCGTGACGGGCCTTGAGATCCTCAATGCCGAAGGCGTCGGGTTCTGATTTTAGAAGCCAGTGTGCCATCTGCGTCTCCTCGTGTTGACAGGCCGTTCCGATCATTCGCTGCTGCGGGTGATGGCCTTTGCAAGCTGGTGGAAGGCCAGCAGCCGGTCAGGCGCGATCGCACCATCGGCGCTGGCCATGAGGATTGCGCAATCCGGTTCATGCTGATGATGACAGTCGCTGAAGCGGCAGCGACCGAGGAAAGGGCGGAACTCAGGGAATCCCTGCTCGAGCTCGGGGCGGGCAATGGCCCCGAGTCGAAAGCTGCGCACACCGGGTGAATCGATCAGGCGTCCGCCGCTGTCGAGACGATAGCTGGTTGCGGCCGAAGTGGTGTGGCGCCCAAGGCCGGTGGCCGTGGAGAGGGCGCCGATCTGGATCGCTTGATCCGGCAGTAAGGCTTTGATCAAGGACGACTTGCCAACCCCGGACTGGCCAACCAGGATGCCGGAGCGATCAGCGAAGTGCTCGCGCAGCGGTGCAATGCTCGGGTCCTGTTTCAGGCTCAACGGCAGCAGCCGATAGCCGATCTTGGTGTAGTGCTCCAGCCCGCCAAGGAAGGCAGCGCGCTCGGTGTCGTCGAGCAGATCCATCTTGTTGCAGAGGATCAGCGCCGGCACGCCGATCCGTTCTGCCGCCACCAAATACTGATCGATCAAGAAGCCTGTTGGCGGTGGCTGCGGTGCGATCACGATGGTCAGCAGGCCGATGTTTGCCGCTAGTGGCTTATCTTGGCCGCTGGTGCCGGGCCGGCTGAGCAGGGTCTCGCGCGGTTGAATCGCCGTGATGACGCCAGCGTTTGGACCAGAGGGCTGCCAGACCACTTGGTCACCACAGACGGGATGACCGATATGCTGTCGGGTGACGCAGTGATGGACCTGTCCGTCCTGATCCTCGACGAGTAACGTGGCACCATGGCGGACGACGACGAGGCCGTTGCGCTCGGCCTCCTCGTCGAGCTCGCTGAGCGCGAGCTCAGCACGCGCCTCGACCTTGCTCCGGCGACGATCCTGAATGCGCTCAATGCGCGCGATCTGTCGCTCCGAGAGACGCCGCCGCGGCATTGCTAACGAGGCCGTGCCATGGTCAAGGCTCGAATTTGTAGTATTCGCGGTTGAGCAGCGCGGTTACGGCATCGACTTGATCATCGAACCAGGTCAGACCAAGGTTTTGCTCGCACATCCGCACCTGGCCGTGCAGGGCGTCGAGGGAGCCGATGCGTCGATCCTCGCGCGTGTAGACCTCGGCGCCGTGGCAGCTGGTGCAGTTCTGATCGAACAGGGCTTGGGCGTCAACGGCGTCGTCGGCTTGGGCATGCAGGCCGACCATGATGAAGGATGCGGCCGCAAGGCTGAGCAGGAAACGCTGGATCATGAGATTCTCCTCGAGTTGAATGGGCTTTCGGGTTAACGGCTTGCAAACCTAATGGGGTGACCGTGGTAAACGAAGATAACCTGATCTGGATGGATCTGGAGATGACCGGGCTTGATCCCTTCCGCGACCAGATCATCGAGATCGCGACCCTGGTGACCGACTCGGACTTGCGCGTCCTCGCCGAAGGTCCGGTGGTCGCGATCCATCAGCCGGAACAGGTCTTGGCCGCGATGGACGACTGGAACCAAACCCATCACAGCGCCTCTGGGCTGCTGGAACGGGTTCGCAACAGCCGCGAAGACGAGCGCTCGGCCGAGGCTAAGACATTGGCGTTCCTTGAGGCCTGGTGCAAGGCCGGAGCCTCGCCGCTGTGCGGGAATAGTATCTGCCAGGATCGCCGTTTCTTGGCGCGCTGGATGCCGCGCCTCGAAGCCTTCTTCCACTATCGCAACCTTGATGTGAGTACGCTGAAGATTCTAGCGCAGCGCTGGGCGCCGCAGGTGGCCGAGGCGGTAAAAAAGGAGGGCGCTCACCTGGCACTGTCCGACATCCAGGAATCGATCGCCGAGCTTGCCCATTATCGCGCCGAGCTGCTGCGGTTCTGACGGGCCTAGGAGAATGACGGCATGACCCCTGAGCTACCTGAGTCCCGACAGTTGCCGCGAGCGCTCTATCGCGCCGAGCAGGTTAGAGCTTTGGATCAGACGGCCATTGAGCAGCAAGGTATTCCGGCGGAACAGCTCATGGAGCGGGCCGGTGCGGCGGCCTTCTCACTGTTACGCGCACGCTGGCCGAAGGCGCAGTCGCTGGTCGTCTTGGCCGGCGCGGGTAACAATGGTGGCGATGGTTATGTGCTCGCCAGATTGGCGCATCGCCATCAGCTCAGCGTGCGCGTGCTGAGGCTTGGCGATCACAGCCGCCTGCAGGGGGCGGCTTTGGCGGCTGCCGATGCCTATGCTGCCCTAGGCGGACAGGCTGAGCCCTTTCAGCGGCTCCCACCGGATGCGGAGCTGATCGTTGATGCGATGCTTGGCACTGGGCTCGAGCGGCCCTTGACGGGGCCTTGGGCGGACGCGGTGGCACAGAGCAATGCCTCGCGCGCGCCGGTCTTAGCGCTTGACATCCCCTCTGGATTGCACGCGGATAGCGGTCGGGTGCTCGGGGTGGCGATTCAGGCGACCGCCAGCATCAGCTTTATCGGCCTTAAGTGTGGCATGTTTACCGGGCAGGGGCCTGATCATTGCGGTGAGATCTGTTTCGATGCATTGCGTGTACCCGCGCTGATCTATGCCAGCGAGATCCCCGTTGCGCGTCGGATCGACTGGGGTCAGCAGATGCGTTTGTTGCCGCGGCGGCGTCGCAGTGCCCACAAGGGCGATTTCGGCTACCTGCTGGTGGTCGGCGGTGACCGGGGTATGAGTGGCGCAGCACGCCTTGCCGGGGAGGCGGCCTTGCGCGTTGGCGCTGGACGTGTTGCGATCGCGACCCATCCGGCCCATGCGGACCTGTTGAACCTCGGTTGCCCCGAGCTGATGGTGCATGGGGTGGCAGAGGCCGATGAGCTTGATGCCTTGCTGCAGCGCGCGACCCTGGTCGCGCTCGGACCCGGATTAGGTCAGGACCCTTGGGGACGATCGTTATACGCCCGGGTGCTCGCGGCCAACAAACCGGTGGTGGTGGATGCTGATGCGCTCAACCTGCTCGCACAGGCCCCGCAGCAGCGTCGTGACTGGGTGTTGACGCCTCATCCCGGTGAGGCGGCTCGGCTGCTCGGCTGTTCGGCTGCCGAGGTTGAGGCGGATCGCTTTGCAGCGTTGCAACAGCTGCAGGAGCATTATGGCGGGGTGGTGGTGCTCAAGGGTGCCGGTACGCTGATTGACGGCCCGGGGCTGCGCCCCGTCGCGGTCTGCATCGAAGGCAATCCAGGGATGGCCAGCGCGGGCATGGGTGACGCGCTCACCGGCATCATCGCCGCGCTGATCGGGCAGGGGATGGAGCCGGTTTTGGCCGCGGAGGCGGGCGTTTGCCTGCACGGCGCGGCCGGCGATCGCGCCGCAGCGCAGGGTGAGCGCGGTCTGCTCGCGAGCGATCTGATTGCAGCATTGCAGCCGTTACTGGGCTTGGCGGAGACATCCTCATGAGTTGGCACGCGGGTCAGACTCAAGCTCCCGGTGAAGGTCTGATGCAGGCGCCTGATCAATCCAGCCGCCGATCACTGGTCGAGTCATCAACTGTGGCACCAGCCGGAGCATCGGCCGAGCCAGGGGTTGACTCAGCTGCCGAGGTTGAGCTTGAGGTTGCCGGCGAGGCCGCGCAGCTGAGGCTCGGAGCGCGGCTGGCGGCGTTGTTGCGTGCCTACCCTGGTATCGTCTATCTGCGTGGCGATCTCGGCGCTGGCAAGACCACGCTGGTGCGCGGTCTGCTCCGTGGGCTGGGCTATCAGGGGGCGGTCCGCAGTCCGACCTACACCTTGATCGAGCCCTACGAGGCTGTTGATCCCCCGGTCGTGCATCTGGACCTCTATCGTCTCGCCGATCCAGAGGAGCTCGACTATCTTGGCTTGCGCGATCTGCTTGAGCGTTCTGCTCTGATCCTGATCGAATGGCCGGAGCGTGGCGCAGGGGCGCTGCCGCCGGCTGACCTCGAACTGCTGATCGAGCACGCTGCCGATCAGCGCCGGATCAGGCTCAAGGCCTGTCCGAATTGGGCGCCCCTGCTCTCGGCGCTCTCGGTGCCATTGGCGGGGTTAGAGAACTCCGATTAACTCCCCTCGCTTGCGGCTCGCCGGGCTTGCCTGTAGGGGCTGTGTTGGCCGCCTCGCTAGAGCCCTGCTGAGCAGCGGCGAGCGGCTGTTTCATGGGTTGATACGCTGTTGCGCTGGCGCTACTCTGAACTCGGCCAGGTGTTAAGAAGTGCCCTCAAACGGCGGTTTCAGCTTGGTAATCCCTGCAGATACGTCTATGCTTTAGAGGTAAAAATACCACCCGCTCCATGGGGGGCGACGACCGATAGGTGCCCAGACAGATGCTTTGGATGCTGGCTCGAACCAGTTTCTTGATGCTTTTCCTGAGCTTCGCCGGCCTGGCCTCTGCGGCCCAGGTGGGCGTCGATGGCGCTCGCATGTGGACTGGCCCCGAGTACACGCGGTTTGTGGTCGATGTCGCGGCCCCTGTCGGGCATCGCGTGTTTGCGCTGGATAATCCGCACCGGCTGGTGATTGATCTGATCGATGCCCGGCTCAAGGGCAAGCTACCCGAGCCTGCCGCCGATGATCCCGTCGTCGCCAATCTGCGCAGCGGCATTCGTGAGGGTGACGATCTGCGCATCGTGCTTGACCTGAAGCAGGAGGTGCGGGCGAAGAGCTTCAACCTGGGGCCGAGCGGCTCCCACGGTCATCGGCTGGTGATCGATCTCTCCCCGAAGGCGGGCTCGGCGGTGGCGTCGAAAAAGGCGCTGTCGCGCTCCAGTACAAGCGCCAAGGCGGCTGCCGAGGCGATGGCCGCGCCTGAAGCGGCGTCGATCACCCCAGGCGGTGGGCATCTGTCGATTCGCAGTCAGAGGCCGGCGAATCGTGATCTCATTGTCGCCGTTGATGCCGGTCATGGCGGTAAGGACCCTGGGGCTATTGGTGGGGGAGGCACCCACGAGAAGGACATCACCCTAGCCATCTCGCGAAAGCTGGCGCAGCGGATCAATGCCCATCCGGGCATGCGAGCGGTGATGGTTCGTGATGGCGACTACTACCTGCATCTGCGTAAGCGAATTGAGATTGCGCGTGAACATCGTGCGGACCTCTTCGTCTCGATCCATGCCGATGCCTTCAAAGATCCGCGGGTGCGAGGCTCGTCCGTGTTCACGCTCTCGGCTGGGGGGGCGACCAGCGAGGCCGCGCGCTGGATTGCCGAGCGAGAAAATCGTGCCGACCTGATCGGTGGCGTCGATCTCAAGCAGCGCGATGATCTGCTCGCGAGCGTGCTGCTCGAGATGAGTCAGAATGCGACCATCGAGCTCAGTGGCATCGCTGCGACTAAGGTGCTGGCCAAGCTGCAGCGGCTGGGTGAGGTGCATCAGCAGCATATTCAGCAGGCCGGTTTCGCCGTCCTCAAATCCCCGGATATCCCATCGATGCTGGTCGAGACCGCCTTTATCTCGAATCCGGATGAGGAAAAGCGTCTCAACAACCCGAGCTACCAGAACAAGCTCGCTGATGCGATCCGCGATGGCATCATCGAATACTTTGCCGAGTATCCGCCACCGGGAACGCGCTTTGCCACAGCGTCCGCGCCGGCAACGGCGCTGGCGAAGGCGACGACCTCGGCGGCGCGCCAACACCGTATTCAATCCGGTGAGACCCTGTCCGAGATTGCCAGCAGCTACAACGTGAGGTTGAGCGTGCTGCGTGATATCAACCAGTTGCAGGGCGATCAGATTCGCGCCGGGCAGGTGCTCCTCATTCCTGGCAGTTGAGTCTGCTGGCCGATTGCGAATTCGGTTGCGAATTCGGCCAGCGTTTCTGTTTCAATGCTGCGATGCCAAGCATTCGTCAGTTACCTCCGCTCCTGATCAACCAGATCGCCGCTGGCGAGGTCATCGAGCGCCCGGCGTCGGTGGTGAAGGAACTCCTGGAGAACAGCCTTGATGCTGGGGCGCGCCAGATTCAGATCGAGCTGGAGCAGGCGGGCATCAAGCGCATCTCTGTGCGTGATGACGGCTCTGGGATCAGCCCTGATGACCTTGCCTTGGCCGTCGCTCGTCATGCGACCAGTAAGATCAGCAGCCTCAACGATCTCGAGGCAGTGGTTAGCCTTGGGTTTCGCGGCGAGGCACTGCCGAGCATCGCATCGGTGGCGCGACTTGAGGTGATCTCCCGCGAACAGGGGGCTGAGCACGGCTGGCGGTTGAGCGCCGACGGGACCGATCACAGCATGGAGCCGGAGCCGGCCGCACATCCGGTGGGGACCTCGGTGGAGGCGCGTGATCTTTTCTATCGTGTGCCGGCACGGCGAAAGTTTCTGCGCACCGAGCGTACCGAGCTTGGCCACATCGAGCAGCTGATCCGGCGCATGGCGCTGGCCCGGTCTGATGTCGGTTTTCGCGTGCAGCACAATGGGCGCGAGCTATTCGACCTGCGCGCCGCTCCCAGGCCTGAGTCTGGGCCCGAGCCTGAGACGCAGCCGCTGTTCGCGACAGTCCGCGCTGAACGCTTGCGGACTTTGCTCGGCGAGGCCTTTGTTGAACAGGCGCTCGAGGTTGATGAGCAGGCGGTTGGGCTCGCGCTCCGCGGCTGGGTGGCGCGACCGGCGTTCTCGCGCAGTCAAGCCGATCAGCAGTTCTTCTTCGTCAACGGCCGCATGGTCCGCGATAAGTTGGTCGCGCATGCGGTGCGTCAGGCCTTCCAAGATGTGCTCCATCAGGGACGGCATCCGGCCTATGTGCTCTACCTGCAGCTCGATCCGCGCCAGGTCGATGTCAATGTCCATCCGGCGAAGCATGAGGTGCGTTTCCGCGAGGGCCGGCAGGTCCATGACTTCCTGTTTCGCAGTCTGCATCGACGACTCTCCGATCGCGTTGGTCAGGGGTCGCCTCAAGGGCGCCTATTGGCTGATCCGGGGTTGTCTGGCCTTGGTGATGATGAGCATCCAGAGTCGACAACGGCTAGGGACAGCGTCTCTGCGCCCAACCAAGCCCGACTGCGGTCGCGGATCAGTGATGGTCGGAGCGCCTATGCGGCAGCCTTGGGGTTGCAGATGCCGGACCCTGCGCCTGCCGCTGCGTTGGACCCTACCTTGGCCGCTTCCCGGCTTGATCGAAGCGATGCCGCCGGACTCGATGGGCTGTCTGCCGAGGCTGGCCATGTCAGCGCTGATCCAGGGCTGCCGCCGCTTGGCTTTGCGATCGGCCAGTTGAATGGCGTCTATATCTTGGCGCAGTGCGCCGATGGCCTCATTTTGGTGGATATGCACGCTGCGCATGAGCGGGTCGGCTATGAGCGGTTGAAGTCGGGCTGGGGCCAGGGGGCGGTGCAGCAACAGCCGCTGTTGGTGCCGATCGCGGTGGCGGTCTCAACGCGCGAGGCTGATCTTGCCGAAGATCAGCAGGGATTGCTGTCAAGGCTGGGGGTCGATGTTGATCGGGTTGGACCAGAACGGCTGCTGTTGCGGGCGATTCCAGCCATCCTCAGTGGCGCCGACCCGGAGCAGTTGCTGCGGGATCTGCTGGCTGATCTGGTCGCCGAAGGCACCAGCGATCGCGTTTGCGCCGAGATCAACCAGGTGCTCTCGACCATGGCCTGCCACGGTGCCGTGCGCGCCAACCGGCAGCTGACCTTGCCAGAGATGAATGCGCTGCTGCGGGCGATGGAGCGCACCGAGCGCGCCGACCAGTGCAACCATGGCCGGCCGACCTGGATCAAGCTCAGGCATCAAGACTTGGATCGGTTGTTCTGGCGCGGGCGCTGAGGATGGCTGACCGACCTGATCAAGGCCTGCGTGCTCCGGGTAGCGCTGCCGTGGGAGAGACTGCGAATGATGATGGCCTTGGGCTGCCAGCCATGAGTCTACTTGATGCGGCTGAAGGGAGTGCGCGGCCTCCGGCAATCCTCATCACCGGGCCAACCGCCTCTGGGAAGACCGATTTGGCGCTCGCGATGGCGGCACAGCTGCCCTGCGAGCTGATCAGCGTCGATTCGGCGCTGGTGTATCGGGGGATGGATATCGGGACTGCGAAGCCCGCGCCGAGCGTTCTCGAGCGGTTTCCGCATCGTTTGATTGATATCTGCGATCCTAGCGAGGTCTATTCGGCGGCGCGCTTTCGCGAGGATGCGCTGAGGGCGATGGCCGAGATCACGGCTGCTGGCCGCATCCCGCTGTTGGTTGGTGGCACCATGCTGTATTGGCGCGCACTGGTTGCTGGTCTCTCGCCACTGCCAATGGCACAGCCCGAGGTTCGCGCGCAGCTCGCCGAGCGTCACGCGATGGAGGGAGCCGCCGCGATGCATGCTTGGTTGACCGAGGTCGATCCGCAGACCGCGGCGAGGGTGCATCCCAATGATCCGCAACGCGTTCAACGGGCGCTGGAGGTGTACTTGGTCAGCGGTCGACCGATGAGCGAGCTTTGGCATCGAGATGCCGGCAGTGCACTGCCCTATCGTCTCTTGAAGCTGGTGCGCTCACCGCGCGAGCGGATCGTGCTGCATCAGCGCATCGCAGCGCGGCTGCAAGCCATGTTCGCAGCGGGTTTCGAGGAGGAGGTGCGGGCTTTGTACGCGCGGGGTGATCTCAATGCCAATCTCCCCTCCATGCGCTCGGTCGGCTATCGGCAGCTATGGGCCTATCTGAACGGCGAACTGAGCTGGGAGCGGATGCGGGAGAAGGCCCTCGCTGCGACTCGGCAGCTCGCAAAACGGCAGTACACCTGGCTGCGGGCCGAGCCTGACGCGGTTTGGCTCTGGGATGGGACCGAGATCGAGCAGAGCGCGCTGCAGCAGGTGGAGGCCTTCCTCAATGTTGTTCGGTGAGGCTAGTGCGTCGATCTGCGTGGCTTCGCTGATGAGGCTTGCATGTTGCTGCGGCATCTGCTTTCAGCTCTGTGCTATCTTGCAAGTCTTGACTGGGTTTGTTTGATGGTGCGCTATCGCGATACCAGCCCGTGATAACAGCCGTGCTAACAACCCTGATAACAACCCTGATAACAACAAGGAGAAGCGCCCATGTCCAAAGGGCAGAGTCTACAAGATCCATTTTTGAACGCCTTGCGCAAAGAACGTGTGCCCGTCTCGATCTTCCTCGTGAACGGCATCAAGCTGCAAGGTCAGATCGAGTCTTTTGATCAGTTCGTCGTCTTGCTGAAGAACAATGTCAGCCAGATGATCTACAAGCACGCCATCTCGACCGTGGTGCCGACGCGCAACGTCAAGCTGCCGCAGCCACAGGATGCGGACGAGGAGGACGACGGCTGATCGTGCTACTCGCAGACGATCGTTCATCCGGCTTGGCCGACGCGCTGAGGCGATCGGATGTTTGAGCGCCCAAAGGCGGGTGAGCGCTCGATCCTGGTCCAGATCGCGATGGGCCGGCCGACGACCGGCGATGCGGCCGAGGAGTTTCAGCTGCTCGCCGAGGCCGCTGGCGCGGAGGTAGTCGGGACGCTGGGTGGTTCTCGCGATAGCCCAGATCCGCGGCTGTTCATCGGCTCTGGCAAGGCCGATGAGCTCAAGGCGCTGGTCGCGGCTGCAGAGGCCGAGCTGGTCATCTTTGATCATGCGCTCAGCCCGGCTCAGGAGCGTAATCTTGAGCGTCTGTTGTCCTGCCGCGTTGTTGATCGCAGCGGTTTGATTCTCGACATCTTCGCCCAGCGCGCGCGCTCAGCCGATGGCAAGCTCCAGGTTGAGCTGGCACAACTGCGTCATCTTTCGACACGGCTGGTGCGAGGCTGGACCCATCTGGAGCGCCAGAAGGGCGGCATCGGTCTGCGTGGTCCTGGCGAGACCCAGCTCGAGACCGACCGGCGGCTGTTGGGCCGGCGCATCGCACTCTTGAACGAGCGCCTAGCCAATGTCGAGACCCAGCGCGGACAGGGGCGACGTGCACGGGATCGGGCTGAGATTCCAACCGTCTCCCTGGTGGGCTACACCAACGCGGGCAAGTCGACGCTGTTCAATCAGCTGACTGAGGCTGGCGTCTATCAGGCCGATCAGCTGTTCGCGACCCTTGATCCAACCCTGCGGCGGTTGCGTCTGCCCGCCGGCCCATTAGCCGTGCTGGCCGATACGGTCGGCTTCATCAATGGGCTTCCACATGAGCTGGTCGCGGCCTTTCGCTCGACCTTGCGAGAGACGCGCGAGGCGTCACTGCTGCTGCATCTGGTGGATGCGGCGTCGCCCGAGCGCGATCGCCGCATCCGCGATGTCGAGGCGGTGCTGGCGGAGATCGGGGCGCAGGATTGTCCGCAGCTGTTGGTCTACAACAAGATCGACCTGGTCGAGGATCAGGCGCCGCGTTTGGATCGGGATGCTGAAGGTCGCGTCTGGCGCGTCTGGTTGTCGGCACAGACCGGAGCTGGCGTTGAGCTGCTGACAGAGGCCCTGAGTGAGCGATTGCGCGGTGAGCTGGTGCAAGCGTCGTTATTGCTCGGGCCTACAGATGGCGCCTTGCGCGCCTGGCTATTCGAGCATGCTAGCGTCTTGGATGAGGTTGGCACGGATGAGGGCGGCTGGCGGATGGAGGTCGAGCTGGCGCGGCAGCAAGTCGACCGCCATCTCGATGCCGACCCAGGTTGGCAGCGCTGCTTACTGGAGTGCGAAGAGGCCGTTGCGGAAGACCCACGCTTGGCGGTTGCGTTGGATGGTCTTCATGGTGCTTGATGCGCTGCTGAGCCGTCGATCTGGAGTCACTGGGCGTTGTCTGGATCAGTCGACGCCACGTACAATATGCTGTTTTGGCTCAGCCCGCGTCCTTGATAACCGGCGCGGGGGCGGCACTTTTCCACCCGAGATGCTGTCAGCCTTCTCGACCGAAGGCTGCAGAGACCGTCGAGAGGCGGTTACGGTGCGCTGATCGCAGTCCAAGCATCAGGGTTGCCAGAGGCGTGGACGGGCAACAGCCGACGTCACGACACGATACAACAAAGTGTAATCGGAGCAAGTATGGCCTGGAATGAACCGGGAGGTGGCAACCGGGACCCCTGGGGTAACAACCAGGGCGGCCCTGGCAATCAGGGTGGGCCGCCGGACCTCGACGAGATCGTCCGCAAACTCCAGGAGCGGGTCAGCGGCCTGTTCGGGGGCAAGGGGTCATCATCCTCGGGTAACGGTGGTGGCGGTGGTCCGAGTGCGGTGGACTTGAGTCTAAAGACGATCGGCGTGATCTTCGCCGGCATCTTTGTCGTTTGGCTCTTTACCGGTATCTACATCGTCGATCCTGCCGAGCGGGGTGTCGTGCTGCGGTTCGGCGCCTATGTCAAAACCACGGCGCCTGGTCCACACTGGCATATCCCCTGGCCGATCGAGCGCGTTGAGGTGGTCAATGTTGACGAGATCTCATCCTTTAGTCACAAGGCGGCCATGCTGACGCGCGACGAGAATATCGTTGATGTCGAGCTCACAGTGCAGTCGCGCATCCAAGACGCCTCGAACTACCTGTTCCAAGATCAGGCCCCGATGAAGACCTTGCGTGATGCCACCGAAACCGTTGTGCGCAAGACGATCGGCGGCGCCAAGCTCGACTTCATCCTGACCGAGGGGCGTAGTGCCGTTGCTGCGATGATTCAGCAAGGTGTGCAGTCATTGATGGATGAGTACAAAACCGGTCTACTCGTGACTTCGGTCAACATGCAACCGGCGAAGCCGCCAGAACAGGTCAAGGACGCCTTTGATGATGCCATCAAGGCGCGTGAGGACAAGGAGCGGCTTGAGAACAAGGCCGAGGCCTACGCCAACGAGATTTTGCCACAGGCACGCGGTGAGGCGGCGCGGGCGATCGCTAACGCCAAGGCCTATCGGGACCAGGTGGTTGCTTCGGCTGAGGGTGAGACCTCTCGCTTTAATGCGATCCGAACTCAGTATGAAAAGGCCCCAGAGGTGACCCGTGAGCGCCTTTATCTTGAGACTATCGAATCGGTGCTGACCGGCAGCAACATGGTGCTGATCGACGTGCCGCAGGGGAACAGCCTGATGTATCTGCCGCTGGATCAGATCATCTCTCAGCAGACGGCTAAGGTGGTGCAACCGCGCACCTCGATGATCAATGGCTCCGACTCGAATCAATACAGCCCTCCGCCGACGACGTCTCAGATTCGGGACGTGTCCCGCGACCGGAGTTCGCGATGATGGATGACACCAAGAAGATCTTGTTCCCAATCGCCGTTGCGCTGCTTGCGCTGATCCTCTATGTGTCGACGTTCACGGTGCAACAGTGGGAGACCGCCATCAAGCTGCGGCTCGGTGAGATTGTGCGCAGCGGCTATGAGCCAGGTCTGCATTTGAAGGTGCCGCTGCTGAACAACATCATGCATTTCGACGCACGTATCCAGACCCTGGACGCAAGGCCGCAGCGGTTTCTGACCATCGAGAAGAAGGATGTGATCGTCGATTCGTACACCAAGTGGCGGATCAACGACGCGGCGCAATTCTTCCGCTCGACCGGCGGCGATAGTGCGCGCGCCGAACGACTGCTGTCGGAGCGGATCAATACCGCGCTGCGCGACGAGTTTGGTAAGCGCACCATCCAAGAGGTGGTGACTGAAGATCGCATCGAGTTGATGAAGGCGCTGACCAAGGTCAGTGACGCCCAGGCCGGTGAGTTGGGGGTCGAGGTGCTGGATGTGCGGGTGAAGAAGATTGATCTGCCGCCCGAGGTCAGCGAATCGGTCTACAACCGGATGCGCGCTGAGCGTGAGCGGGTAGCCCGTGACCTGCGCGCCAAGGGTGCGGAGGCGGCAGAGCGCATCCGCGCCGATGCGGATCGTCAGCGCACCGTGATCATCGCCGATGCCTATAAAGAGGCTGAGGAGACCCGGGGTGAGGGTGATGGGCGCGCAGCCGAGATCTATGCGACCGCCTATCAGCAAAATCCAAACTTCTATGCCTTCTATCGGAGCTTGGACGCCTATCGTCGGACCTTCGCTGAGAAGGGCAGCACCTTGGTGCTCTCGCCAGACTCGGAGTTCTTCCGTTTCTTTAACTCGCAAGATCCGGGCGCCGCTGCGGCCTTGAGTGGATCGGCACCTCGCTTGCCAGGGACCGCCGCGCGTTAACCTCTGGTGTCCTCAGTTGCCCGGAGGCCCGTCAGCCTAGCTGCCGGGCCTTATTTTTTGTGTTTCGTCAAGGGCAAGCATCTGACTCGTCTCATGGACAGGCTGCAATGGTTCTGCAATCATCGCCGCTGTTCTGGCTGCACAGCCCTTGCGACTGAGACGTTTCAATCTTTGTTACAGATGTTTTTGTTACAGATGTTTGCTGAGTGCACCGGTTGATCCATGTGGCATGCCTTGCTGCTGGCGCTGTCTCTAATGCTTGTGATCGAGGGGCTGATGCCGTTTATCGCTCCCAATGGTTTTCGCCGTCTCCTGTTGCAGGTTGCGTCTCAAGACGCCCGAAGCCTTCGCCTATCAGGACTCCTGAGCATGCTCAGCGGTGTTGCACTTCTCTACCTGGTTAACTGAGTCCGATCTGATGAACGACGAGCGTTGGCTGTTGCCGACCGGCATCGACGAGGTATTGCCTGCCCGAGCGGCCGAGCTCGAGCGCTTGCGACGGTGCTTGCTGGATCTCTATAAGCGCTGGGGTTATGAGCTGGTCATCCCGCCGTTCATCGACTATCTCGACAGCCTACTCACCGGGACCGGCAGCGATCTGGATCTGCAGACCTTTAAGCTGACCGATCAGCTGAGCGGGCGGTTGCTCGGTGTGCGTGCCGATATGACGCCCCAGGTGGCGCGGATCGATGCGCATCATCTGCGGCGCGAGATCCCAACCCGGCTTTGCTATTTGGGCACGATCTTGCATACGCGCACCGACGGCTTCGCCGGTACGCGCAGTCCGCTGCAGATTGGCGCCGAGATCTATGGCCACGACGGCCCCGCGAGCGATGTCGAGATCCTCCGCTTACTGGTGCGGACCCTGGAGACTGCGGGTATCGAGTCGCCCTATCTCGACCTCGGACACGTCGGTATCTATCGCGGACTGATCCAGCAAGCGGGGTTGTCGCGTGCCGATGAGCTGCGACTGTTCGATGCGTTGCAGCGCAAGGCGAGCGCCGAGATCGAGGCGATCATTGCCGAGACAGCGGTGGCCGCACCTGTGGGGACCATGCTGTTATCGCTGGTGGAGCTCAATGGCGAGGATGCTCTGTCGCGGGCGGGCTCGATGTTGCGAGCGGCCGATCCGCAGGTCCTCGCCGCGCTTGATCGACTGCAGCAGGTGGCGGATGAGTTGCGGCGTTGGCTCCCGGATCTGCCGGTGCATTTCGATCTTGCCGAGCTGCGTGGCTACACCTATAAGACCGGGGTCCTGTTCGCCGCGTTTGCTCCTGGTTGGGGGCTCGAGATCGCGCGCGGTGGGCGCTACGATGATATCGGCCGGGTATTTGGGCGAGCCCGTCCGGCGGTTGGCTTTAGCTCCGACCTCAAGGGGCTGATTGCGCTCTCGGCTCAGGCTGGGCCTACCGAGGCTGTGCCGAGCGCGGTGATGGCGCCCTGGGATGCTGATCCCGAGCTGCAGTCCCTCGTCGAGCGGCTTCGGGCCGAGGGTCGGCAGGTGCTCTACGAGCTGCCGGATCAGCGCGGCCTGCCTCAAGACTACAACTGTTGTGAGCGACTGGCGAAGATCGATGGCGTCTGGCAGCTGGTGCCAGATGAGGCCGCCTGAGCTGAGCGTCGAATCCAGTGTCGAGCGGTATGTCGTGGCTGCCGAGCGTTTCGGCGATTGAGTGACCAGAACCAGAGGAATACATGGGTAAGAATGTCGTCGTGATCGGCACCCAGTGGGGTGACGAAGGCAAGGGTAAGGTCGTCGACCTGTTGACGGAGCGTGCTAATGCGGTGGTGCGCTTCCAGGGTGGCCATAATGCCGGCCATACCTTGGTCATTGATGGCGAGCAAACGATCCTGCACCTGATCCCGTCGGGCATCCTGCATCCAGGCGTCCGTTGCCTCATCGGTAATGGTGTGGTGCTGTCCCCTGAGGCGCTGCTTACCGAGCTGTCGACGCTTGAGCAGCGGGGTATTCCGGCCCGTGAGCGTCTTGGCATCAGCCCTGCCTGTGCCTTGATCCTGCCCTATCACATCGCGCTCGATGCGGCGCGTGAGAAGGCGCTCGGCAAGAAGGCCATCGGCACGACCGGACGTGGGATTGGCCCCGCCTACGAAGACAAGATTGCTCGTCGTGGTATCCGGCTCGGCGAGCTGGTCGACGCTGGGCACTTTGAGGAGCGGCTGCGCGAGGTCCTGGATCAGCACAACTTCACGCTGCAGCAGCAGTTCGCAGCGGAGCCGATCGATGGTCAGCAGTGCCTCGATCAGGCTCTGTCGCAGCGCGAGCAACTGCTGCCGATGATCGCCGATGTGACTGGCGAGCTTGAGCGTCTGCGCGCCGAAGGCGCGAATGTGCTGTTCGAGGGGGCGCAAGGGGCGCTCTTGGATATCGACCATGGCACCTATCCGTTTGTCACCTCCTCGACCACCACGGCAGGCGGGGCGGCCAGCGGCAGCGGCGTTGGTCCGCTGCATCTCGACTACGTGCTCGGCATTGTGAAAGCCTATACCACCCGTGTGGGCGGTGGCCCCTTCCCAACCGAGCTCCATGATGCCGATGGCGAGTTGCTTGGTGCGCGCGGTCATGAGTTCGGGGCCACCACAGGTCGTAAGCGTCGCTGCGGCTGGTTGGACATGGTCGCGCTGCGGCGCGCTTTCGTCATCAATAGCGTCTCGGGGCTTTGCGTCACCAAGCTTGATGTGCTGGACGGCATGGAGCGGCTGCGGATCTGTGTGGCCTATGAGCTCGATGGCCGCGAGCTCGAGGCGCCGCCGATCACCGCCGACGAGCTCGCCCGCTGCACAGCGCGCTACATCGAATTGCCAGGTTGGCAGGGCTCAACGGTCGGCGCCGAGTCTCTGGATGCGCTACCAGCAGAGGCCCAGGGCTATCTGAAAACCCTGGAAGCGCTCGGTGGGGTGCCGATCGATATCGTCTCGACCGGGCCTGATCGCGCCCAGACATTGACCATTCGAGACCCTTTCGATGTCTGAGACGACCTTGATCACAGACAGCCTGAGCCTGATGGCGATTGGCATGGGCACGGTCTTTAGCTTCTTGCTCTTGCTCGTGCTGCTGCTCAAGGTCATGTCTTGGTTGGCGGGGAAGCTGGCGCCGAGCGGTGTGGAGCCTCTGTTGGCCTCGGCGCAGCTGTCCAGCAACGATCAAGCAGCCGATATCGAGCTGGTCGCCGTGATGAGTGCTGCGGTCGCCCGCTATCGCGCTCAGCGGCGGGCGTGATGACCTCTTTGCCATGCCCCAAGGCGTTTGCAGCTTTTTGAGGACCAGGGTCTCGACTTGGAACTCAATCTGGAACCCAACCTGGCGCCAAAATTGGCACCCAACCTGGAATACAGGCCATGAGCGAACCGAAACCTCTCGGCATCACCGAAGTCGTTCTCCGCGACGCCCATCAATCCTTGCTCGCGACGCGCATGCGCATCGAGGACATGCTTCCGATCGCGGCCAAGCTCGACCAGGTTGGCTATTGGTCGTTGGAGACTTGGGGCGGCGCTACCTTCGACGCCTGCATCCGTTATCTCGGTGAGGACCCCTGGGAACGCTTGCGGCAGCTCAAGGCGGCGATGCCCAATACACCGCAGCAGATGTTGCTGCGGGGTCAAAACCTGCTGGGCTATCGGCACTATGCCGACGATGTGGTGGACAGCTTCGTCGCGCGTGCGGCGAAGAATGGCATCGATGTGTTTCGCATCTTCGACGCGATGAACGACCTGCGCAACCTCGAACAGGCCATCCGTGCCGTGCTCAAAACCGAGGCCCATGCTCAGGGCACCATGTCCTATACGGTGAGCCCGGTCCACAGCGTCGATTATTGGGTCGACATGGGCAAGCAGCTCGAGGACTTCGGCTGTCACTCGATCTGTATCAAGGATATGGCTGGGCTGCTGCGGCCCTACGTGTGCGAGGAGCTGGTCAGGCGGCTGAAGGAGACCTGCTCGGTGCCCATCGCCTTGCACTGCCATGCGACCACCGGCATGAGCACGGCGACCTATATCAAGGCCGCCGAGGCTGGAATCGATGTGGTCGACGCGGCGATCTCCTCGATGAGCATGACCTATGGACATTCGCCGGCCGAGTCGCTGGTCGCGATCCTTGACGATACGGCGCGTGACACCGGTCTTGATCTGTTGTTGCTCGAGGAGATTGCCGCCTATTTCCGCGAGGTGCGCAAGAAGTACGCGCGCTTTGAGGGCTCGCTCAAGGGCGTTGACTCGCGCATCCTGGTCGCGCAGGTGCCCGGCGGGATGTTGACGAATATGGAGAACCAACTGCGTGAGCAGGGCGCCAGCGATCGAATGGATGAGGTGCTTGCTGAAATCCCGAGGGTGCGCGAAGACTTGGGCTTCATTCCCTTGGTGACCCCGACCTCGCAGATCGTCGGCAGCCAGGCCGTACTTAACGTGCTGATGGGTGAACGCTACAAGAGCATCACCAACGAGACGGCTGGTGTGCTACGCGGTGCCTACGGAGCAACGCCAGCGCCGGTCAATGCGGAGCTGCAGGCGCGGGTGCTCAAAAAGGGTGAGGCGCCGATCACAGGGCGTCCGGCGGACGATCTTGCGCCGGAGATGGGTCGATTGACCGCTGAGCTTGCCGACCTTGCGAAGGAACGTGGCATTGGCCTGGCGAAGCAGGCGGTCGACGACGTGCTGATCTATGCCATGTTCCCGCAGGTTGGGCTTAAGTTTCTCGAGCATCGGGGCGATGCTTCGGCATTCGAGCCACCGCCCTGGACCATCGAGGAGGCTCCAGCATCCACTCCGGCACCGACATCGACCACAACGCCCCCACCGTCGAGCACCGAGCCCGAGTCCTACCGGATCGAGGTCAATGGCAAGGGCTATGATGTGAGGGTGTCGCCGAAGGGGGCTGTCGAGGCTGTGCGTTCGGTGGAGACCGCGGACGAGGTCTCGACTCTGATCGAGGGACGGGTGGTCACCGCGCCGATGGCGGGCAACATCGTTCGCGTGGGTGTCTGCAGCGATCAGAGGGTCGCGGCCGGCGATGTGCTGCTCGTCCTCGAGGCGATGAAGATGGAGACCGAGATCCGTGCCCCTTCGGCTGGCCGGGTGAGCGATATCCGGGTCAAAGAGGGTGATGCGGTGGCGCTTGGCGCGCCTCTGCTCGCGCTAGGCTGAATCCATGGCAGAGCTCCTGACGCTTTGGCACTCAACAGGTCTCGCCAACTTCGGTTGGGAGCAGCTGTTGATGATCGTGGTCGGTTGTGGGCTGGTCTATCTAGCCATTGCCAAGAAGTTTGAGCCTTTGCTGCTGTTGCCGATCGGCTTCGGCACCCTGCTCAGCAATATCCCTGTGGCCGGAATTGGCGGACCCGAGGGTTTGCTCGGGATGGTCTACAGCGCGGGGGTCGAGACCGGCATCTTCCCGCTGCTGATCTTCATGGGAGTCGGCGCACTGACCGACTTCGGGGCCTTGATTGCGCGGCCCTCGACCTTATTGCTGGGTGCCGCCGCGCAATTTGGCATCTTTGCTACGCTGCTCGGTGCGGTCGCGCTGAATTTCGTGCCGGGCTTTCATTTTACCCTGCAGGATGCTTCGGCGATCGCGATTATTGGTGGTGCCGATGGGCCGACGGCGATCTTCCTCGCTTCGCGGCTAGCGCCCGATTTGCTCGGTGCAATCGCGGTTGCGGCTTATTCGTACATGGCGTTGGTGCCGATCATTCAGCCACCGATCATGCGTGTACTGACGACGAAAAAAGAGCGTGCTGTGGTGATGCAGCAGTTGCGCCCGGTGTCCCGGCTCGAGCGGATCTTCTTTCCCTTTGTGGTGCTCGCGCTCTGCGCGCTGTTTCTGCCCTCGGCGGCGCCGCTGATTGGCATGCTGATGTTCGGTAACCTGCTGCGTGAGAGCGGTGTGGTCGAGCGTCTGAGCCGGGCGGCACAAAACGAGATCATCAATATCGTCACCATCATGCTGGGACTGGCGGTCGGCTCGAGACTCTCGGCCGACAAGTTTCTCACCCTCGAAACTCTCGGTATCTTGGTGCTTGGGGCCTTGGCCTTTTCGATCGGGACCGCAGCGGGCGTGCTGATGGGCAAGATCATGTATCGCGCGACAAAGGGTAAGGTGAACCCATTGATTGGAGCGGCGGGTGTGTCGGCGGTGCCGATGGCGGCACGCGTGGTCAATCGGGTTGGCCTGGATGAGAATCCGCATAACTTCTTGCTCATGCATGCCATGGGGCCCAACGTGGCCGGCGTCATTGGCTCTGCGGTGGCTGCCGGTGTGTTGCTGGCGTTGGCCGGAAGCTGATATTGACAGCCTTGATGCTGCCGTTCTATATTTAGGGGCTTATGTCGGTCTCTTTCCCGGATCTCATCGACCCTAAGAAAGCCGTTGCGCAGCGTGCAACCTTTGAGGGTGAGATGCCCCTCCGGCGCTTTCCCAGGTTAGCGCAGTTGCTCTGGTGCGCCGAGGGCAAAGAGAGGCATTCAATGGATGAGGGGCCTGGTGGCGGCTCTGTCCGCTATCGCTTTGAGTTCGGCTCAGATTCGGATGGGCGAGCGACAGCAAGGGGCTCAGTTGCCGCTAGCCTGTCTTTGCGCTGTCAGCGTTGCTTTGAGCGTTACGAGCTTGCTGTCGATGCCGACGTGAGTCTCGCGCTCGTGAGCGGCCTGGATGAAGCCAACGCACTACCGTCCCAGTATGAGCCCTGGTTGGTTGAAGATCGGCTGATGCGACCTGCTGATCTGATCGAAGATGAGCTTGTCCTGGCTGTTCCCGCGATTCCGCGGCACCAGGAAGGTGAATGCCAGCCACCAGGGTCGCTTGCGAAGGATGCACAAGCACCGATAGAGCAGATCAAGGCATCGCCGGTGGCAGCGGCTTCTCGGCATCCGTTCGCGGGCCTGGCCGTACTGAAAACAACACGTGACGACCCTGAGCGTCAGGACTAAACGCGACCTACGCGGAGATCGAAATGGCCGTTCAACAAAATCGTAAGACCCCTTCTAAGCGCGGAATGCGTCGCTCCCACGATGCGCTCTCTCGCCCAACGCTGTCGGAAGACAGCACCACCGGTGAGATCCATCGTCGCCATCATGTCACCCCGGACGGGTTTTACCGCGGCCGCAAGGTTGTGGATAAGGAAGACTGAGGCATCGCGCCGAGCCAGAAGGTCTCGACTGGCATTCTTTTGTAGGCAGTCGCGCTTTGACGAGCCGAGTCCTCGGGCATCCGTCGCGTTTGCGAACGGGCTTCATCGATTAGGAGACACCGACTTGGCTGTTCGACAGACCCTCGCGTTGGATGCCATGGGCGGGGATCATGGCCCAAGTGTCGTGGTTCCGGCCGCGCTGCGCTTCCTCACGGAACGCCAGCATTGCCAGCTCATTTTGGTTGGCAGGGAAGAGGCGATTGCCGAACACCTGCCCAGCTCAGCGACGCGCGATGCTCGCATCCGTATTCACCATGCGTCGCAGGAAGTGGCGATGGATGAACTGCCGTCAAAGGCCTTGCGAGGCAAGAAGGATTCCTCGATGCGAGTGGCCATCGATCTCGTCAAACATGGCGAGGCCGATGCCTGTGTGAGCGCGGGCAATACGGGCGCGCTGATGGCGACGGCGCGATTTGTCCTGAAGACCCTTCCGCATATTGACCGTCCGGCGATCATTACTGCGATTCCAGCCCTCAAGGGGCAGACCCACATGCTCGATCTGGGGGCCAACGTCGATTGCACCGCTGAGCATCTGTTCCAGTTTGCAGTGATGGGCAGCGAGCTGGTGCGCGCGGTTCAAGGTCTGCCGATGCCCAGGGTCGGGCTGCTCAACATCGGCGCAGAGGAGATCAAAGGCAATGACCAGGTTCGCGCCGCCCATGAGCTGCTGGCGGCGAGCTCGCTGAACTATGTCGGTTATGTCGAAGGCGATGATGTCTACCTCGGTGATGTTGATGTCGTTGTCTCGGACGGTTTCGTTGGCAATGTCGCGCTGAAGGCGAGCGAAGGTGTTGCCAAGCTCATCGCCCAGATGCTCAAGCGGCGTTTTCGGCGAAACTGGCTCAGTCGCTTGTCAGGTCTAGCGGCGCTGCCCGTGCTACGTGGCTTCCGGGCCGAGGTTGACCCACGCCGTTATAACGGGGCGAGCCTGCTCGGTTTGCGAGGCATCGTGATCAAGAGCCATGGTGGTGCTGATGCCCTTGCGTTCGAGCACGCGTTGCGGATTGCCGATCAGGAGGTGCGCTCTGGTGTGATTGCGCGCATCGAGCGTGAGGTTGATGCGCATCTCGGTGAGGCGAGGGCCTTGAGGTTGCTGACAGCCGGGGTGTCGGCGTGAGCCGCTTTACCCAGATCCTCGGGACCGGCAGCGCCTTGCCCGCCAAGGTCGTGACCAACCAGGATCTCGAGCGACTGGTCGATACCTCCGACACCTGGATTCGTGAGCGAACCGGTATACGCCAGCGCTTTATCGCTGCTGACGACGAGACCTGCGTCGATCTCGCTGAGCGCGCCGCGCAGGCGGCTTTAGCGGCGGCTGGGATCAAGGCTTCCGAGCTTGATCTGATCGTGGTGGCGACGACCACCCCAGATCAGACCTTTCCAAGCAGTGCCTGTCTACTGCAGGAGCGCTTGGACAGTCATGGCTGCCCCGCCTTCGATGTTCAGGCTGTCTGCACTGGCTTCATCTATGCGCTTGCCGTGGCCGAAAAGTTCATCCGGACCGGCAGCGCTGAGCGTGCCTTGGTTGTCGGCGCCGAGACGCTCTCACGCATCATCGACTGGACTGACCGCGGCACCTGTGTACTGTTTGGTGACGGCGCTGGCGCGGTCGTGATCGGCGCTGCCCACGAGCCGGGGATCATCTCGACCCACTTGCATGCGGATGGCGCCTATCGCGAGCTGCTGCAGGTGCCCGCCGGTATTGGTAATGGTGGCAATGGCTCACCCTATATGCAGATGAAGGGCAACGAGGTCTTCCGTGTGGCGGTGACCACGCTTGGGGCGATTGTCGACGAGACCCTGGCGGCGAACAACATGACCCGGGCCGATATCGATTGGCTCGTCCCGCATCAGGCCAATCTGCGCATCATCAAGGCGACGGCACGCAAGCTCGATCTTGCGATGGAGCAGGTGGTGGTGACGGTGGGCGAGCATGGTAATACCTCGGCCGCATCCATTCCGCTGGCCTTTGATCAGGCGGTCCGCGATGGACGTATTCAGCGCGGCCAGATCGTGCTGATGGAGGCCTTCGGCGGTGGCTTTACCTGGGGCTCGGCGTTGCTGCGCTACTGATTTTTGGAGCTGCTGATGACCACGCATCCCGCTTTTCTGTTTCCCGGACAAGGCTCGCAGGCGCCCGGCATGCTGGCTGAGCTAGCGGCCGCCTTTCCGCAGGTTGAGGCCACCTTCGAGGAAGCCTCGCAAGTGCTTGGGCGAGATCTCTGGACACTGTCTCAGGATGGGCCAAAAGACGCGCTTGACCAGACCCTGAATACCCAGCCAGTGATGCTTGCGGCCGGCGTTGCGGTCTGGCGAGTCTGGCGCGAACAGGGTGGTGCAATGCCTTCGGTCATGGCGGGGCATAGTTTAGGCGAGTACAGTGCGCTGTCTTGTGCTGGCGTCCTGACCTTCGAAGATGCGCTGCGTCTGGTTGCCGAGCGTGCGCGCTTGATGCAGGCGGCGGTCCCTGAGGAGGCCGGAGCGATGGCGGCGCTGCTCGGATTAGAGGATGATGCGGTGGCCGAGCTCTGTCGGTCGCAGGCAGCAGGGCAGGTGTTGGAGCCGGTCAACTTTAACGCGCCTGGGCAGGTCGTGATTGCGGGTCAGCGCGAAGCCGTGCAGCGGGCGATTGATGCCTCTAAGGCAGCGGGCGCGAAGCGGGCGGTGCTCTTGCCGGTGAGCGTCCCCTCGCATTGTGCACTGATGCGCGAAGCGGCTGCTGAGCTAGCGGTTCAGCTGGATCAGGTGGAGCTGCATGTGCCGTCGATTCCAGTGATCCATAATGTCACGGTGGAGATGGCGGAGGCGCCGGCGATGATCCGGCAGCGACTGGCGGAGCAATTGTTCAGCCCGGTGCGATGGGTCGAGACTGTGTGCAGCATTGCCGACCGTGGTGTTCAGCTCGCGATCGAGGCAGGGCCTGGCAAGGTTCTGACTGGGCTTGGAAAACGAATCGATAAACGCCTGACGACCTTACCGGTCTTTGATCCGGAAGGGTTGGCGACCGCACTCGAGGCTAGCGCGAATGTCTGATTCCATTCTTGACGGTGAGATTGCACTGGTGACTGGTGCCAGCCGCGGTATTGGTGCCGCGATTGCTGACGAATTGTTGCGTCTTGGTGCGAAGGTGGCCGGCACTGCCACGACCGAAGGCGGCGCGGCTCGAATCACCGAGCGCTTGGCCGGTACAACCGGTGGTATGGGTGTCTGTTTGGATGTGACCCAGCAGACCTCGGTCGATGCCGTATTGGCGGCGGTCGAGGAACAGTTCGGGGCAAAGCCGTCGATCTTGGTCAATAACGCCGGCATTACGCGTGACAATCTGCTCATGCGCATGAAAGAGGCCGAATGGGACGCGATCCTGGACACCAACCTGACCTCTGCCTTTCGCCTCTGCAAGGCCTGTGCGCGGTCGATGACGAAGGCACGCCATGGTCGGATCATCAATGTCAGCTCGGTGGTGGCTGTGAGTGGTAACGCTGGGCAATGTAACTACGCGGCCTCCAAGGCGGGACTGATCGGGTTTAGCAAATCGTTGGCACGTGAGCTGGGCCCTCGCGGCATCACCGTGAATGTGGTCGCGCCTGGTTTCATCGATACCGATATGACGCGCGAGCTGCCGGAAGCGCATCGCGAAGCACTGCTCGCAAGCATCCCACTCGGCCGACTCGGCGCTCCGCAAGAGATCGCGGCGGCGGTCGCCTTCTTGGCGATGCCGACGGCTGCGTATATCACGGGCCAAAGTATTCATGTCAATGGCGGAATGCTCATGGTCTGAATGACACCGCTGATTGAACATCGCAAATCGCGGTTGTTGGGCGGGGTGGCTGAGTGTCGATTAAGCTTTCGCCCGTCAGTATTTGTCTCTAAAATGGCGCGGCCTCTCCTTGAGAAGGTGACGTGTCTTTACATCCTGAGGGTTTACCAATCATGAGTAGCGTTGAAGAGCGGGTGCGCAAGATCGTCGTCGAGCAGCTCGGCGTCAAGGAAGAAGAAGTAACCATGGATGCGTCGTTCGTTGACGACTTGGGCGCTGACTCATTGGACACGGTCGAGCTTGTCATGGCACTCGAGGAAGAGTTCGAGACCGAGATTCCAGATGAGGATGCCGAGAAGATCACTAAGGTTAAAGAGGCCGTCGACTACGTCAACGCCCATCTTGGTTGATCCTGAAGCCCTGATGGTCCGGCGCAAGCCGGAGTCGGTCAGCAGTGATCTTTAAGGGCTCCTGGGCCGGGTTGAGGTCGATACCTCTGAAGCACCCGGCGTTGAGCCTGCGGCGTTTGGCGGTTTGGCAGGCTAACTAGATTTGAGGGGTAATTCATGTCAGGCAGAAGGGTAGTCATCACCGGGCTCGGTATCGTGGCGCCGGTGGGGCTCGACATTCCGTCCGCTTGGGATAGCATCCTCGCGGGACGTAGTGGGATACAACCAATCACCCACTTCGACGTGAGCCCCTTTAGCAGCCGCTTCGGTGGCCCGATTTATGGGTTCGACGTGACCCAGTACGTGACCAAGAAAGAGTCGCGTAAGATGGACGCCTTTATCCACTACGGCATCGCCGCCGGTACCCAGGCGATTGAAGACTCGGGCCTTGAGGTCACTGAGGAGAACTGTCGTCGCATTGGCGTGGTCATTGGCTCAGGCATCGGTGGCATTACTGGGATCGAGAACAACTACGGAGCCTATCTCGAGGGTGGTCCGCGCAAGATCTCGCCCTTCTTCGTACCCGCGAATATCGTCAACATGGTTGCTGGCGATCTCTCGATCAAGTACGGGCTCAAAGGTCCTAACTACTCGATCGTTTCTGCCTGTAGTACGGCCACTCACAATATCGGCGATGCGGCATTCATGATTCGCCACGGCGTGGTCGATGCGATGCTGGCCGGTGGCGCCGAGATGGCCACCTCGCCGGTCGGACTCGGCGGCTTTGCGGCTGCGCGTGCACTTTCGACACGCAACGACGATCCGCAGGGGGCTAGCCGTCCGTTTGATAAGAACCGTGATGGCTTCGTGTTGAGCGATGGCGCTGGCGTGATGATGTTGGAAGAGTACGAGTACGCGAAGGCCCGCGGAGCGCGCATCTATGCCGAGATCGTCGGCGTTGGCATGAATTCCGATGCTTATCACATGACCGCGCCCTCGCAGACGGGTGAGGGTGCAAGCGATTGCATGCTGATGGCACTGGCGGATGCTGGCCTCGACAAATCAGCGGTTGACTATATCAACGCGCATGGTACCTCCACGCCAGCCGGTGATATCGCTGAGACCAAGGGGATCAAACGCGCCTTTGGTGACGCTGCTTATCAGCTCGCGGTGAGTTCGACGAAATCGATGACCGGCCACATGCTTGGAGCCGCTGGTGGCGCTGAAGCGATCTTCACTGTGCTCGCCATGCGCGATCAGGTGGCGCCGCCAACCATCAACTACGAGACGCCGGACCCGGACTGTGATCTGGACTATGTGCCAAATACGGCGCGCGAGATGAAGATCGACGTGGCCCTGAGCAACTCGTTCGGCTTTGGTGGCACCAACGGCACCCTCGTCTTTAAGCGAGTCTAGCCCTGCGGGACCTCTGCTTGGAGCAGCGGCCACCGGCTCGGCAGTGCCGCCTAGCCGGTGGCGTTGCCTGATCAATGGCGAGGCGCGGGCCGATGTCGATAGCCGGGACCGCGGGCTGTCCTATGGCGACGGTCTTTTCGAGACCATTGCTGTGCGCTCCGGTCGGCCCTGCTGCTGGCTCGATCATCTTGACCGTCTTGCGCTTGGTGCCGCGCGGCTGCGCTTACCGCTGCCATCGCCTGCTCGGCTGAAAGCAGAGGCGGCCCGGCTTGTCGAAGGCGTCGAGGTCGGAACACTTAAGATGATCATCACGCGCGGACCCTCCGCGCGCGGCTATCGTCTCCCGGCGCAGCCGCAGCCGACACGCATCCTCTTTGTCGACGAGAGGCTCGACGATCAGGGCCATGCGATGACTGATCCGAGCCGCGACCCCCGAACTGAGCAAGGCGTTCAGGTCCGGCTTTGCGATACCCGGCTCGGCCTGAATCCTCAGCTTGCCGGACTCAAGCACCTCAATCGACTCGAGCAGGTTCTCGCGCGCGCGGAATGGGCTGATCCGGGGATCGATGAGGGATTGATGCTCGATGCCGAAGGCGCCTTGGTCTGCGGTACCATGAGCAACCTCATTTTGATCACCGATGTGGGTCTCGAGACGCCATTGATCGATCGCTGTGGGGTGGCCGGGACGGCACGGGCTCAGCTGTTGCGTATCGCGGTCGCGTCCGGTTACCAGGTGCGAGAGCGGCGGCTCGGGCTTGATGATCTGCTCAGGGCACAAGGGGCCTTGTTGACGAATGCGCTCGTTGGGATTTGGCCGATCCGGTCCTTTGAGGGCCAAGAGGTTGATCTCTCCGGACTGCCTTGGCCTCTGATCGAGCAGGTTCAAACGCGGCTGATGCAACCGGAGTCTGATTGGTGAGAGCCTTTTTTGCTGGCCTCTTGTCTTTGCTCTTGGTCGGCGTGATCCTTGTCGGCGTGCTCTTGTTCGAGTATCAGCGCTTCTTGGCCACTCCGGTTGAGCGTGTCGTCCGTTCGGATGCACAAGATCGGACTGCCCTTGAGCTTGAGTCAGCGTTGGTTGCTGACCGCGACGAGCAGTCGGATCAACGGTTGTTCGAGATCCGACCAGGGACGCGTCTGCGAGACTTGGCCGCGCGCCTCGCCGATGAAGGGCTGATCGGTGATCCCTACTTCTTCATCGCCCTCGCGTATCAGGAGCGCTTGCAGAGCCAGATCAAGGCCGGCGAGTACGCAATCGTTCAGGGTATGCGCCCGCGGGACCTGTTGCGGCTGTTTGCGAGCGGACGCTCGGTCCAGTATCCAGTCACCCTGATCGAGGGTTGGACCTTCCGCGATGCGCTCGATAGCCTTAGCACTCATGAGGTCTTGACGCTGGAACTGGCGGGCTTGTCAGATGCTGAAGTGATGCAACGCATTGGTATCGAGGATGCGCATCCAGAGGGCTGGCTCTTTCCGGATACCTATCTGGTGACGCGCGACAGCACCGACGTCGCGGTGCTGAAGCGCGCCCATGCGCGAATGAAGCAGGTGCTGAATGAAGAATGGGGGCAGCGCCTGGATGACTTGCCGATTGAAACCCCTTATGAAGCATTGATCCTAGCCTCGATCATCGAGAAAGAGACCGGGCTTGCCACGGAACGCCCGGACATCGCTGGAGTGTTCGTCCGTCGGCTTCGGCGGGGTATGCGGCTACAGACTGATCCAACCGTGATCTACGGCATGGGCGATGACTACGATGGCAATATCCGTCGACAGGATCTTCGTCAGGCAACAGCCTATAACACCTATGTGATCGATGGCCTACCGCCGACGCCGATTGCCCTGCCAGGGCGCGAGGCTCTTCATGCGGCGTTGAATCCAGCGGCGGGTGATGCCCTCTATTTTGTTTCGCGCGGCGATGGGAGCCATCATTTTTCGGCAACGCTCAAGGAGCACAATTGTGCAGTGCGCAAGTACCAGCTCGGTGGGCGCTGCGACATGATTCAAGATCGGCGGCAGGATCGACCTTGATGAACACCGATTGGAGATCAGACGATGGCCTGCTGTCGGCCCAGTCCGGCGCCCACCCTGGCCGCTTCATCACGCTTGAGGGGGGTGAGGGCGCAGGCAAGACCACCCAGCTCAGGCGTTTAGTCGCTTGGCTCCAAGAGCAGGGGGTTGATCCGCTCGTCACCCGCGAGCCGGGCGGAACGGCGGCAGCGGAGCGGATGCGAGGGCTGCTGCTCGATTCAGCAAACGTTGGGCTTAGTATCGACGCCGAGCTATTGCTCGTCTTTGCCGCGCGCGCGGATCATCTGGCGCGGTGTATCGAACCTGCACTTGCGGCAGGGCGCTGGGTGGTCTGCGACCGTTTCACCGATGCCACCTATGCCTACCAGGGTGGCGGACGAGGCTTGGAACGGTCGCGGATCGAGGTGTTGGAGCGTTTTGTGCAGCGCGGACTGCAGCCCGATCTGACCCTCTTGTTGGACCTGCCGGTGGCTCAGGGTTTGGCTCGCGCCAGACAGCGTTCTTCGCCAGATCGCTTCGAGGCTGAGGATCTGGCCTTTTTCGAGCGTGTGCGAACGGCCTATCGAGAGATTGCCGAGCGATCAGCTGATCGGGTCTGCCTGATCCGAGCCGATCAAACTGAGGAGGCGGTTGCCGCTGAGGTGAAGGCTTGCGTTGCCAGGCGCCTGCTTGCTGGCGTCTTGAGTCGATGAATCCGCCCAGCTCAGCGACAAGGTCTTTAGCGCCGATACCGCCTTGGCTAGAGGCGACCTGGCAACGGTTGTTAGGTGCGCATCGGCAATCCCGGCTGGGTCAGGCCTTGCTGCTGACCGGGCCATTAGGGATTGGCAAGGGTCTGTTGGCTGATCATCTGGCGCGCCTGCTGCTGTGTACTGCCTCCAGCGCGGATGAACGGCCCTGTGGGGCCTGTGCCGATTGTGCGCTTCTGGATGCCGGTCACCATCCGGATCGTTTTGTGCTAGCGCCTGAGACGGATGGGGCTAGCGGAGAGATTCGTGCCGAGCAGGTTCGTCAACTCTGCGGTCGCGAGACCTTGACCCCCATGCGAGGCGCGACGAAAGTCCTTGTGGTTGTTCCTGCAGATGCGATGAACCTGTTTGCAGCGAACAGTCTTCTGAAGACCCTGGAGGAGCCCGTTGACTCAACCGTTTGGATACTGATCACCGAGCATCCGCAGCGTTTGAGCCAGACGATTCGAAGCCGCTGTCAGCAGATCAGCTTGACCATTCCCCCTGCGGCGCAGGCGTTGCCTTGGCTTGAGAGAAGCCTCGCGCGACAGGTTCCAGCCAGGGCGGAGGCCGATATCAAAGCCCATTCAAGCCGCAATCGGGTCGAGCAATCTCTGGCGTTGGCGCAGGGTGCCCCCTTTCGGGCATTGGCGCTTGCGGAATCCGGTGCCTTGGAACGGCGCCAAGATTTGTTGGAAGCGATCATTGGCATCGCCCGTGGAGAACATGATCCACTGGCCGTTGCCCATGATTGGCAGGGATTGGAGCCCTCGGTCGCACTGGCGGCGATGATCGATGGGCTCACCGACCTGTTGCGACTCTCGGTTGATCCAAGCAGCACGCGGATGATTCATCTTGGGCAGCGCCGATCGCTGACGATCCTGGCCGGGCAGATTGAGCCGGTTGCTGGGCATCGGTTGTTGCAGAGGCTATTGCAGGCAAGGTTGTCCATCGATGCGCCTGTCAATAAGCAAATGCTGTTCGAGGCCCTCTTAGTGCACTGGGCTCGGCTGACCAGCGTTGTTATCTAAATGTTGCCTAACTGCTGTTCGTTGCAGCACGAGCAGGCTCGTGCGAAGCATTTCAGGAGGAGGTTCCCATCGCGCAATCACCGCTAACCGGCCAGCAGCCCGAGGGGCGTCGTCGTATCCTAAGTCTGGTGATCAAGGATCGACGTGCTTTGCATGCGGCCTATATGCCGTTCGTCAAGAATGGCGGTCTCTTCGTCCCGACGAGTCACCCTTATCAGCTTGGTGATGAGCTTTTTTTGCTGGTGCAGTTATTGGACGAGCCTGATCGCATCCCGGTTGCGGGCCAGGTGGTGTGGGTAACGCCTGTAGGCGCAGAAGGCAACCGTGCGGCGGGTGTCGGTATCCAGTTCAAGGAGCAGGAAAAGAATGCTATCCGACACAAATTCGAGCAGTATCTGCCCAGTGGCGCTGATGCGCAGCGTTCAACTCATACCATGTGATCGGTTGTTGGTGATTGGTTGTTGGTAAACCTTTGTTGATCCGCGCAATGCTGTTGATCCACGCAATCACCGGCGGGGCAGGCTTGCGTGGCTGTCTCGTCTCTAGATTTCTGTTGGCTTCTTATGTTTGTTGATTCTCACTGTCATCTCGATCGCGTTGATCTAGCCCCATACAACGGCGATTTCGGCGCAATGCTCGCGCGCGCTGGCGAAGAGGGCGTTCGACACATGCTCTGCGTCTGCATCGATCTGGAGCACTACGATGCGATGCGTCGTCTGGTGAGTCCTTATCCGAACGTCTCGGTCTCCGTCGGCGTGCATCCGAACGAGCCCGGCGCTGATGAACCTTCGCTCGAAACCTTACTTCAGCTTGGCGCTGATCCCGAGGTGGTGGCGATCGGCGAGACTGGACTCGATTATCACTACAATGAGGGTGATTTGGATTGGCAGCGCGAGCGATTTAGGGTACACATCCAGGTCGCTCGGAGGCTCGCAAAACCTTTGATCATTCATACGCGGGACGCGCGCACCGATACGATTGCGGTGATGCGCGAGGCTGGTGCCGATGCTGCAGGCGGCGTCATGCACTGCTTCACCGAGACCTGGGAGATGGCGCAGCAAGCGCTTGACCTCGGCTTCTACATCTCGTTCTCGGGCATCTTGACCTTTAAAAACGCCGCCAGCCTGCGCGAGGTCGCACGCGCGGTGCCGCTGGAGCGTTTGTTGATCGAAACCGACTCGCCCTACCTGGCGCCGGTGCCGCACCGAGGAAAGAAGAACGAGCCAGGCTTCCTGTCCCATGTTGCGGCGCAGGTCGCCGAGCTGCGAGGGCTGTCGGTCGAGGCGCTTGCAGAACGAACGACAGAGAACTTCTTTCGGCTATTCGCTGGGGCGAGCGCGGTCCTGACTCATTAGGCCTCGTCGAGGTTGACTAGGCGCTCGCTGATCTCCCAGACGCGGGCATTGGCAGCGGGATCGCGGGCTTGGGCTGGCAGCGAGATGATGCGGCAATCGCCGAAATACTCGCCGCTGACGCCGCCGACGTCCGGCGATTCGATCAGGTACATGACCCGCTCTGCGGCTTGCTCGGGCTGTGCAAGCGCCCAGCCGAGAAGCAGGCTGACGGATTTCCAGAACAGGCCCTGTGCGCCGTCGGTGCCGCCGAGATTGGACTTAAAGACGCCTGGGAAGACGCAATTGACGGTCACGCCGGTCCCTGTGATCCGTTTTGCCAACTGGCGTGTGAAGTGGAGCATGCCGAGCTTTGATTCGACATAGGCGCGCATCATTTTGAATGAGCGGCCTTCCCAGTTCAGGTCGCCGAGCTCCATGGCGTCGTTAATGCGGGTTCCGATGTTGATGATTCGCGAAGGTGCAGCCGCCTTGAGCTGATCGAGCAGGAGGTTTGTGAGCAGGAAAGGCGCCAAGTGATTGACCGCGAGGGTGCATTCGATGCCATCTTCGCTGACGCAATACTTCGGATAGGCGGTGGCTGCGTTGTTGACCAAGATGTCGAGCGTCGGCGCTTTCTCAGCCACCTCTTTGGCGAGCTTGCGAACCTGGGCCTGGGATTTCAGGTCGGCGATGAGGAGCTCGAGTTGATCGTTTCCGGTTGCCGCCTTGAGTTCCTCGAGGGCCTGTTTGCCTCGCGCTGAGTCCCGCGCCACCATCAGCACGCGCGCGCCTCTAGCGGCAAGCGCACGCGAGACCGCCATGCCGAGTCCAGAGTTGGCGCCAGTGACCAGCGCGGTTTTGTCTGCTAAATCCATCGAAGATCCTCGTGAGGTGAGTCAGTCGGTGTTGTGCCCCGAGTCAAGGGGGTAGCGCCGCCGCAGGGCGTCGGTCAATGCGGTTGCGCATTAGACATCGTATCGATTGGTTCTGAAACGATGAAAAACGACCATCATATGATGTTGGTCAGAGCCGATCTTTCAGGTATTGACGCGAGTCAATCTTGACTTGCGTCAGTCCTTTCAGGAGATCCGACGAGCTTAGCACCCTGCACCGGGGACTTGGCATCGGCACCAGACTGATTGATGATGGACGGCGTTCAGGGGCGGATACAACGAACATAAGCTGATGGTTTACCCGTCTGATCCCAAATCAGTGCGTCCCGCGGACATCGCGGGGTTTCTACACCACGATGCCTCTGAGGGCTGCCCTCCTATGCCTGACGCTGACGCTGGCTGTGCTCAGCGTCGATTGGACCCGCGTATTGAAGCGATGCAAAACTCGCTTGTCGAGCGCATCGTGGCGATCGACGACGAGCGACGGCGGAGCGCCACGCAGATGCATCGAGCCTCCGAAATGCTGCGCAGAGAGCTTGCGACTCTGGCCAAGCGCCAACGCTTGGGATTGGGGCTGGTCGCTGGTCTGATGATACTCTTGACGGCCGTTTCGATCGGCTTTATTCAGGTTCAGGCTCAGCGGATGCAGGGGCATAGCGGGGTAAATCTTGAACAGCTGCGGCAGCAGATCGCGAACATCAAGGCAAATGCAGGTAACGCAGGGGGTGCAGGGGGCGCAGTTAGAGCCGGGAGCGCAGGATTGGCCGATGGCCATGAGATGGTGGAACAGGCGCACGAGATCAACGTCGCGGACGGCGCAGGGGCGGTGACTGGCGATGACGCCCTTGCTGACGCGCGTTCCGAGGTCAGGCCGTCCTCTTCAAGGGATGTCGAAACCCTCGAGACGGCGACATTCAAGGCTCTGACCCAAGATCTAGAGGGCCAGATCCTGGCGTTACGCGAGCGTCTCGGCGAGCTGATGGTCGATATTGACGAGATCAAGCCAACTGGCAGCTCGGCAGACGCGACAACGATTGTGCCGCTGCCTGGGCGGGCAGCGAAGCCTCTGCCGCCAGAGCCATCTCCGCCAGAGACGACGATCCCTGAGTCTGCGGGGCTTGAGCCTGTGCCGCCGGGCGATCAGGCAATGAATGGCCAGCCAGCCGATGACGTGGCGGACGCGCTCATCGAACATCGGTTGGCTGAGGTTGATCGTGACTACCAGCGCCTAGCGCGTGAGCTGTCGTCTCCTGCGGTTCGCCCACGTTGGTTGGGTGAAGACGAGCCAGAGCAGGAGCCAGCGTCAGGGCAGGAGCCGGAGCCAGCGCCAGAGCAGGAGCCAGAGCCGATTGACGCCATGCAGGCTAAGGTTGATGCAGGCGCTTCTGAAGTTGCCTCGCCGGCGTTGATCCTTCCGAGCCCTGCGCGCATCGCTGTCGCCAATCGTCCCTTCGCGCTGCAACTCATTGGCTTCTACCGCCGTGAACTGTTGGACGATTTCATCGAGCGTAGCCCGTTGCCGAGCGAGGTTTATGTCCGAGAGGAGCGTTTTCGGGGTCGACCTTGGTTCGTGTTGATCCACAGCCTACACAGGGATCAGGCCGCTGCGCAGCAAGCCACTGAGGCATTGCCGAATGAGCTCGGTGAACTTGATCTTTGGATACGAAGGCTGCCGGTAGAAACTGAGCTTGACGTCATCAAGACGTCCGATGATCAGAGCTAATGGTCAGGCCCGATGTCCGCAGCTACCTGATCTGCTCCAGTTCGGTCTAGCGGCGCCTTTCGGACGCCGCGTGAGACCGGGGGAGCAGGTCAGCTGGGCGTGGCAACTGGGCGGAGCAGCTTGAGCTGCTCGTTATCGGTCAGGGTATGGCGATCGAAGCGCCTTGACTCGAGAACACAACACGCATGTCGAAGTTCTGAAGCTGGTTAAGGATCGTCGGATCTTGTTCGATGTCGTAGATCCAGGCGGCTGAGCGACCATCGATTTCCGTTGCATTCGTCTCGACGATCTCGGTGGGGACCACGACCCGGTTTGCGATGTGCATACCGGCGAACATTGCTGCCATCTGCTCGAGCATTTGCGGGTCCGTCTCCTCAGCCTCGCCGCTGCTCTCATGATCGGTACTGCGTTGGGTGAGTACATAGTTGCCCTCGGCGTCCTTGGAGAGTGACAACTCGCTGCCATCGAAGTAGTCCGTCTGCTTGAGCGCGGCAAGATGCTCGAAGCTGACCTTGATCTCCATGTAGCGCCAGCCATCGATGGTCTCGGACGTGGCAGAGACGAGCTCAACCCCTTCGAGCCCTTTCGCTGCGAACTCTTCACGGACCTTGTTCTCATCGAAATCGAGATCGAAGGGTCTGTCCGCCTCCATATCCAAGCCTTCGCCGCCTCCCTCTTGCATCGCTTGTCCCATCTTCTCCATCGCCTCGACCTGGGCGATCGCCTGCTCCGACATCCCGTAGCGCATGTCGAGGGTTCCTGAGCCATCCTGATGGAGGGTTAGGGTTTGGTCGACCTTGATACAGCCAGTCATCGCCAAAGCGATTGCGACAACGCACAACCAACGCAACATGTTCATCTCGCGCTCCAAGTTAAAATCCAGGTGAAAATCCAGGTGAAAATCAGCGCAAGACCATCCTACGTTCGTGGTAAAAAAGCAAGTCTTAACTGTGACGCCTCAGCGCGCACCACGATCCTGCGACTTCAGATGACCCGAGGTCGAGAAAACCGTTAAACTGTCATCTGAGGTGAGCGCCCAGGTCTGGGATCGCGAGGGTAGGCTAATGAGCCCTTGGGCGTTGCCCTGGCCTCAAGCGCGGGTGGCGGAATTGGTAGACGCGCTGGATTTAGGTTCCAGTGGGTAATCCCGTGGGGGTTCGAGTCCCCCCTCGCGCACCATTTTAAATCAATGACTTATAATCTTTTTGACGCTTGATGGGGATCGCTCTCTTGAGCAATGCGACCAGCGCTGACGCATCAAGTGCCTGATCCGCTGCCTAAAGATTGACCGCTCGGGGGGTGGCCATCACCAAGACCTGCAGGGCTAGGCATGGTTGAGCAAGGCTTGCTGATCCAGCACCTCAGCCCGTCTCGACTCGATCAGGCCATTGAGGTCATCGACCCGCATGCTGAGCCGATCTGTGCTTTGCCATTGCTTGGGCGCGTCAGCGCCGGTTTGCCGCTAGAGGCGATCGAGGACCCGGACTGGGTTGAGGTTCCCGTGCGCCTTGCCCGTCTGGCGCAATTTGCCCTACGTGTCCGTGGTGACTCGATGACCGAGGACCAGATCGAGGACGGGGATCTGATCTTGATTCAGCCTAAGGTCTTTGCCGACAACGGCGCCATTGTCATTGCTCTCATCGAAGGCGAGCGGGCTACCGTCAAACGCTTCTATCGTGATGCTCATCATATCCGGCTTCAGCCCGCCAATGCCGAAATGGCGCCATTGCGTTTTACGTCCGATGCGGTCGAGATCCTCGGTGTAGTCACCGCTGTGCTGCGTGAGCTGCCACGGCCTTGAAGGCCTTCTCAGTTGACTCTTCATTCAGGGTGAACGCGTATTCAGCAGGTCATTGAGCCTGGCATTCGGGGGTAAAATGAGCTGATTGGGCGATTTCTGGGCTCGTTTCTGCTAATACCCTTGAAATTCCAGTGAGGAAAAGGAATCATTGCCTCTGTGCCTGAGCGTTGCGAACTGCAGCTCGGGATTCATGATGAAAAAACAGGCATTGAGGTATCACTGATGAACCATTACGAACAACTCAGCGCAGAGGAAATTCAGGCCCAGCTCGATCAGGTCGCCCAGGAGCAACAACAGCTTCACCAAGCGTTAGAGCTTCGTCACAAAGCGGAAGCCTTGGCCTTGGTAGCGGAGGTGAAGCAGCTGATCCTTGATCGGGGCTATGAGGTTGGCGAGATTGCTGAGCTGATCATTGGTCGTGCGGGTGGAAAAAAGCAACGCGGCACTAAGCGTACAGCCGTTGCAAGCGCCAGCTATACAGGCTACGCGGACCCGGATAACCCGGACAATGTCTATACCCGTGGTCGGATGCCGAACTGGCTCATCGAAAAAATGGCGGCCAATGGCTTTGATCCGGCGGACCCGGAACAGCGTCAGCAGTTCAAGCAACAGCATCTGGTTGAGCTTGCCGCCTAAGCCGCCCCGTTCGGCTATCTGATGCCGGGCGGTTGTTTCGTTTTCACTCCATTGGCGATGAATGTTCAAGGGAGGATCTGCGGCGCCTCACTGACGACGTCCTGGTGATCGAGCCAGGCGGCGCTCGGTTGCCCTTGAGTGCGAGGATCATGTCTGGCTTGCCGCTGTTATCGGTGGCGGTGTGCTCTACCAACGCCGCCTGTTGCTGAAGACAGCATAGGCGCCCTGCTAGGCTGTGAGGCAGGACAGCAGGCTCAATCGGTTGTGGTGCATCGTCGGAACAGAAGTTGCATGCGGATTTGGGTTGGCTGTACAGTCAAGACATGGTGAGACCGATCTGTGCTCTCCAGGGTAATTCATCGGTTCATGCCCCATCTAGGGCATGGCGATGAAGAACCGACGACCGCCAAACTAAGGGTCGATCTCAGGATCGATAAAGCAACAAGAACAGGCCAAGGGCGTCACGGGAAGGTGACGAAAACGTCCTATAAAGTGGCCAAAATGGAGTGACCATGAACCAGAACAGCAGCTTCAGCGAGTGGGTCGCCAGCATCGAGCATGGCGATTGCGGTTTTACCTATGTGCGTTTTTATGCCGATGCGCCGAGTTGGGTGCGCAACGAGGCCATCAATCGCTTCGGCAAGGGGACCGTATTCCTGCCGCCGCGCCAGAACCGATCACTCAACAGCGCAGCAGCCTGAGATAACCTGAAGCGGCAAACGGCCGCCAAATCCTGATTGGGGTCTTGAGCCTTCAATCGAGCCCTTCGCTCGCGATGCGCTCCTTGGGGATGCCTGCCTTCAGTAGGGCTTCGGCAACCGCGGTTATGGCGCTGGTTGGACCGGCGACGTAATAGCGCGCCGTCGCGAGATCCTCAAGATCGGATTCCAGCAGGGCCAACAGATCGGCGCAGGCCGCCTCGACTAGGGGTGTGTAGGCGAAATTGTCGAGCGTGTCGCGCAGCGCGCGACACCAAGGCTGGTGATAGTGCATCTGCATCGCAGGGACTGACCAGTACAGATGAAAGGCCTCGATGCTGTCGATGGAGACGGCATGCTCGATCAGGCTCTTGACGGGCGCGATTCCGTCGTCGAGCGCAATGAATACCGCCGGCTCGGTCGCGTCCTCGGCGAGCACGAAGTCGCCGTAGGGACCGGTGAGGGTGACTGGATCTCGTGGTCTAAGCCGCTCGAATACTGCTGTGCTGAAGGCATTGCTACCAGGCCGAACCGAAAACAGCAGATTGCGCCCGTTGCAAGGGCAACTGGCGATGGGTAGCTCCTGCTCGACCCCATCCGCAAGCCTGAGTCGCGCACGCTGCCCTGCCATAAAACGCAGCGTGTTGGTGCGTGGGGTCTGCACATGCACCAGCATGAGCCCATCGCCCTGGGGCTCCAACTTGCGGATCTGCGCCTGGATCTCCTGCTCTGGCAGGTCAGCGGGCGAGTGCGCTTCGGCGGCTTCGAGCTGGATGTCGGTCACCGCGGTGTGGGAACAGCTGAGCAGGTAGCCGAGTTGCTTCTCACGCTCGCTGAGCACATAGTCGTGCTCGCGAATCCGATAGACCTCGCCGCTGACCAGGCGCACCTTGCATTCGCCGCAGTTGCCATTGGCGCAGCCGTAGTTCAGGCGCAGGCCAGAGCGCACCGCAGCCTCGAGGATGGATTCATTGCCGTCGACGAAAAATTCGTGTCCGGACGGGATCATCTTCACGCTTGCTGACATGATGCGTAGAAAGGTGTCTTTCGCCAGTAACTGAGTCTGTGCGGCTTCAACCGCCTCTTCGCCGAGGGCGGCGCGACGCTCGCGGAGCCAAGTCTTCAGCTCCTGTGCCTGCGATTGGGCCTGCGTTCGGGTCTGAGCCCGCGCTTGCGCGGGTTTTATCTCTCCGCCTGCAAGCGCGTCGAGTCGCTGCTCGATCTCATCCATCAAGGCTTCGAGCTTATCAACGCGGGCGATGCGCTGCACCAACGCCTTGGCCAGCGAGCGGATGCGGCTGACCAGGACCTCTTGGCTCGGTAAGCGGGTATCTTCGTCATGGCTGCGCGGCAAGGCATCGGCCTTGATCTGCTCGACCCGCTCGAGATCGCCGGTTTTCTCCAAGCTGACGCTGGGATAGACATGCAGCAGATCGCTGATCGCGACCTGGCCCTCGAAGGTCTGCATCTCGCCTTGGCGGATGCGCTTCTGGATCTCGGCTCGGGTCACCCCGGCGAGCCGCGCCGCGCGCGATAGACTCAGGAGCTGCGTCATCGTCAGAACAACCGATTGAGCCCGTTCAGGGCAGCGACCCGATAGGCCTCCGCCATGGTCGGGTAGTTGAAGGTGGTCTCGGCGAAGTATTCGATGCTATTGGCACTGCCCGGCTGCGACATGATCGCCTGGCCGATGTGGACGATCTCCGAGGCCTGCTCGCCAAAGCAGTGGATGCCGAGGATGGCCTTGGTCTCGCTGTGGAACAGCAGCTTCAGCATGCCGACGGTGTGGTCGGTGATCTGGGCGCGGGCAATGCTCTTGAAGTGGGCCTGGGCGACCTCGTAAGGGATCTTTTCGGCGGTCAGTTCGTGTTCGGTACGCCCGATTGAGCTGATCTCAGGCACCGTATAGATGCCGGTGGGGAACTCATCGATCAGCGACCAATCGCAGTTGCCGTCGGCGATCACCGCACCGACGAAGCGGCCCTGGTCGTAACTGGCGCTGGCCAGTGCCGGCGGACCGGCGACATCGCCGACCGCGAAGATGTGCTCCAGCTCGGTGCGATAAGATTTATCAACCTCGATCTGGCCGCGCTTGTTTGGCTCCAGGCCAATCGCCTCCAGGCCCAAATCCTCGGTGTTGCCGCTGCGCCCGTTGGCCCAGAGCAGGGCGTCGGTCTTGAGCTTCTTGCCCGAGTTGCAGTGCAGCACGACGCCGTCGTCGCTCGGCTCGACGCGCTCGTAGCTCTCGTTGTGGCGGATCACCACGCCTTGCTCGCGCAGATGGTAGCTCAGCGCGTCGGTGATCTCGTTGTCGAGGAACGAGAGCAGGCGCTCGCGGGTGTCGACCAGGTTCACCTTGACGTCGAGACAGGCCATGATCGAGGCATATTCGCAGCCGATGACGCCGGCGCCGTAGATGGTGAGGCTGCGCGGGGTATGCGCCAGCTTGAGGATCGAGTCGCTGTCGTGGATGCGGGGATGGCTGAAATCGACATCCGGTGGATGATAGGGGCGGGAGCCGGTGGCGATGACGAGATGCTCGGCTTCGATCAGCTCGGTTACCCCGTCCGGGCGCTGGACCTGAACCCGATGTGGGTCGACGAAGCGGGCATGGCCAAACAGCAGTTCGACCCGATTGCGCTGGTAGTAGCGATAGCGGGTGCGCACCTGATGGTCGATCACCGAGTCGGCGGCACGCAACAGGTCTGGGAACTCGACCTCGACCTGATCCCGCGTATGCTGAAACAGTGGGTTGCGGCGATAGTCGGCGAGCATCTGGATCGAGTGCCGCAGGGCCTTGCTCGGGATGGTGCCCCAATGCGTGCAGCCACCGCCGACCTTGTCATAGGCCTCGATCACCGCGACGCGCTGGTTGGCCTTGGCCAGCTTCATCGCCGCGCCCTCGCCGGCGGGGCCGGTGCCGATCACGATGCTGTCGAAGGTACGCACTGCCATACTGCCTCTACCTCGGCGCTCTGCGGTGGCGCGCTGCCGAAAACACTCAGGTTAGCATAGGCGCTGCGCCTGCCAACCGATCTGGTGGCGCCAAAACCGCCTTTATCGATGCAGCCTCAAGGTTTACTCACGCGATTCATCTGCCGCGGTGGCGCCGCGCCATGGGCATTAGGTTTAACGGTGAGGCCTGAAGCCATCACCAGACCACAGCCACGGCTGCACGGCGAGCTGCGCGCGATTGTCCTTGATCAGGTTGCTGCAGCCTGGCCTGGCTTCAGCACGCGCAGCGCGGCCGGGCGCAGCTGATAGATCAGCGGCGTCCTGAGGCGGAGCCGCTCGCCGTCATTCATCACCACGAGCCAATGTTCGCGGCGGGTCTCGATCCGCAGTGACTGCGGTTGCTGATGAAAGAGGCGCGGATCATCCGCCCAGTCGCCTTGCAGAAGTCGTAGGGCGAGCCGCGGCAACTCCCAGAGTGGGCCCTGGCAAATGCCGTAGAGACCAAGCCTGCCGGTGTCGAGGCGCTCACGGCTCAGATAGGGCTGAACAATCGATCGAATCGGATTGTTGGTGATCACCAGGGCGCGTGTTTTGACCTTCAACTCCTGGCCATCGGCGGTGATGCGCAAGCGATGATAAGGGTAGCGCCAGAGCAATCGGAGTGCCTTGCGGACTAGCCTGACGGCGGCATGGAACAAGCCGCGGCCGCGCACCGCCTCGCGTGTGCGTGCGAGAGGCGTCGTCAGACCAATCATCGAGGCACAAAGAAACGGTTGCCCGTTGACGAAACCAACATCAATCGCTGTTTCGGTCACGGACGATCCATGGGCTGACGCATGAGTCGATCCGTTAGCCGATCCGTTAGCCGATCCGTTAGCCGATTCAGCGGTCAATCTGTCGGTTAATCCATCGCTCAAGCGACCTGAGCGACCGCTGAAACCCTCAGTCAAACAGTCAACGGCCTCCTCAGCATTCAGCGGGATGCCAAGGTCGCGTGCCAGCAGATTGGCGGTGCCAAGCGGGATGATGCCGAGCGGAACGCGGGTATTGATCAACTCCGAGGCGACCGCGAGCACGCTGCCATCGCCACCGAGCACGAACACGCCATCGACACCCTTCGCGATCGCCTCCCGCAGATGCTTGGTCCAGGCGTTTGGTTGATCGCCCTGGCGGCCGATCGCGATCAGGATGACCTCCTGGTGTTGATCATGGCCTTGATCCTGGTGTTGATCACAGCCTTGATCACGCAGTCGATCGCCGAGCCGCCTGGCCAGGGTATCGATCTGCTCGCCGCCGGCGCCGGCGCGATGGTTGACGACGATCACGGCCTGAGACATGGTGTCAGCTCTTTAGCGACTCGGAGAAAGATCGGTGGTGGGAATCGAAGTTGGCGGCCTACTCGGCCTGTTACATCTGATCGTCGTTGTGTACGCCTTCATCAAGATCGTACAGAGCAATGCGGGCACCTTGGGCAAGGTGCTCTGGGTCGTCTTGATCTTACTGTTACCCGTGTTTGGTTTGATCATCTGGCTGCTGTTTGGGCCAAGCTGAGACGGAGCGGTCGCGGTGCCCCCAGGTTTGCCGCCTCGAAGGGCTCTCCTGCTGGCGGTCTCGCTTTACCACTCAACTGGGATATAGACATAGGTCTTGGGCACATTGGCGCCGACGACTTCGATGGCGATCGGCTCGAAGAAGTTGCCAAGGTTGGCCGTCGCGCCAGCCGGGTAGCGGCCGAAATCAACCTGGTTGCCGAGCACCTGATAATCCGCGGTGCCGGCCGGTATCTCGAACAGCACCCGGCAGGGCGAGAGGGCACAGTTGCCGGTGTCGCCTGGCTGCACCTTGATCGTATTCGCGCCTGAGGGGAAGCTCTTCACCTGCTTACAGCCACCCAGGCCAATGGCGATGAGGAGGCAGAGTGAGCCGATGAACGCGAAGCGTCCGGCGTTGCGCAGCAGTGGCCTTGGCGGCTTGCCGCTTAGCGGCTGAATCGGGTCGAAGCAGGGCATGGTGGAAGCCTCTGTGTTGAGAGTGAAGCGCGTCAAAGGTTGTATGCAAGATTGAGCTATGTTGCCGTTTCAGTGGTCAGGCGATCGGGCGGCCTTCAGGCCGTCCGGTTGCTTGGGCGTCAGGTCTAACGCTGGCTCTGCATCATCGCGCAGACGAATCATCTCAGGCTCGCCGAGAAACCGTGGTCCTTGGCCAGTGAGGACGTCGAGCACAGCCGCCGCACGGGCCAAGATCTCGCGGGTGCGCACCTTGAGATAGCCGATATGCCTGGGATCGGCTGCAGCGTAGCCGCGGGCATCAATGCCAAATTGTCGACCAAGAAAGATTGCGCGCGCCGCGTGGAAACGCTGGCTGACGACAAGCACCTCATCGAGACCAAACACCTCTTTCGCTCGCACCATCGAGTCCAGGGTTCGGAAGCCGGCGTAATCGAGAGTGATGGAGTCGGCCGGAACACCGAGCGCGATCAAGTCCTTCTGCATCGACACGGGCTCGTTGTAGTAGCGGGTGGCGTTGTCGCCGCTGACCAGGATTCCGCGCACCTTGCCGTTGTGATACAGCTCGGCGGCGGCCGCGATACGCGCCTGGTAAAAGGGGTTGGGTCGACCTCGGATGCCGCGCGAGGTGCCCAGAATGAGCGCGACTTCGGCAGGCTGCATCTGGTCCAGCTGGTCGGTGATCGAGCAGCGGGTGGAGAGCGAGATCCCGAGGTCGATCAGCAGCAGCGTCACCACCAGACTCGCCAGACTGATCAGCAGGACGGACAGACCGCGGCCGATGCGTTTGCGCCACAACCTCAGCCTGACCGCCGCTGCGGTGGTGTGCTCATGCTCGGATGGCGGCTGCTCAGTGTCTGATCGCGGCCAGAGCTCAGGCATTCCCGAAGTCGATCGCAGTCATATGCTCAGGGTAGAGGCTTGGGGCCATCCTCCTTCGAGGTCTCAATCATGCGCTCGATCTCAGATGCATCTTTCGTTGGCAGATCGGAGGGGTCGAGGGTGACTGCGGATTCGATTTCTTTGACCGCTTCTGTCTCCGCCTGGGCCATCTTCTCGCGCTCAGCGGCGGTTTGGACCTTGCAGGTCTCGGCGAAGCACTGTGCGAGCTGGTTCATGATGCACCCGGTTGCGGGGACGTTGGCATCCGGTGCGGGGTATTGGAGTAGCACCTGATTCATGAATTCATCGTTGGAGACGTCGCCGTCGTAGAGCGCGGTGATCCCGCTATCGAAGGCGGTATTCTTGCCGAGAAGCGCGTTGACGGTCGTGCTGCCGATACTCAGCGGGCCGCAGTTGGCCTGGACCAGCGCCCGAAAGCCGGCTTCGCTTGGGTGTTGGAACGGATTGCCCAGGTAGACCGAGGGGTCGGTGATCTGGCCATCGGTGGCGCAGCCGCTGAGCAGGGCGAGCACTGCAGCCGCGAGCAGGGTCATGGCCTTGCGCGACAACCGGGCCGAATGCGGGTCAGACGCTCTGGGAGCGTCGTTGCAATGATCGTTGGGATGAAAGCGCTGGCGCTGCAAGGGATACATCGGGGCTCCTGTTGCGGTTGTCCCGCATGCTTTGGTCTGGTCGATCATGCATTGTAGCGATATCTGTTCCGCTCAAGCGATGTCTTGTCGCCGCGGGCTGCTCGTTGGCAGTCAGGGGTTGACTGTCTTTAGGGGGTTGGTCGTCTTGAGTGTGCATGGTTGGCCAGGATTGAATGAGATTAAAGGAATTACGGAACAACAGGAATCGGCCAGGCTCGAGCGCGCTGGCGATCCGCATAGAGATCCAGTGGATCAGGATTGAAGTAGACGCCGAGCATGTCGGCAGGATGAACAGGCTTGATTTGCGCAGGTTGTCGTCGATGGTGCGCCCGGCCTCGACCGCACGGCTGATTCTAGACTCAATTGTGCTGCGCATGCGTGGGCGGGAGCATTCCCGGATCGAATCGTCAACCGCGTCTGCTCCTGATGCCAGGGGCAATGCGCCCCGCAGCAGGAAAATGGTCGCCGCCGCTTCCAGACACAGCAGCTGCACGATCAGCGTGCATAAGAGAGCCGTAGACCAGGTTGAATTTGAGACACGACACAAGCCGTCAGGCCAGAATCAACACCAGGATCTTCCGAGCCGACTGCCGAGCGAAGACATCCTGCTGATATGATGGTCCAACTGGATGCCGATCATCCGCGTCCCGTCTTCCAGCAGGAGACTCACCCATGATCCAATCAGTCAGACCCGGCAACGGCCCATCCGGCCCACCCGACCTCGAGGCCCTGGTGAGCTCATTACAGAGCAAGCTCGGCAATGCATCAGGCAAGCGGCCGATCATGATCATCATCGCCGTCGTCATCGGCCTCGCGCTGATCTGGGGCGTGCTGTCGTCCTGGTACACCGTCCAGCCGGAGGAGCGCGCCGTGGTCAAGCGTTTCGGCGCCGTGATCGGCATCAATGATCCGGGCCTGCACTTCAAGATCCCGTTCGACGTCGATAGGGTGCAATTCGTCGCCACCGAGCGGGTGTTGAAACAGGAGTTCGGCTTCCGCACCACCGGCACCGGCGAGGGCGGGCGCACCACCTACAGCCCACAGCAGTTCGAGGACGAATCCCTAATGCTGACCGGCGATCTCAACATGATCGACGTCGAATGGGTGGTGCAATACCGCATCAGCGACCCGATCAAGTTCCTCTATCAGATGCGCGAGCCGACCCGCACGCTGCGCGACATCTCGGAGTCGGTGATGCGGCGTATCGTCGGCAACATGCTCGGCTCCGAGGTGCTGACGGTCGGGCGCGTCGAGATCCAGCAAAAGGCCGGCGAGGAGATCCAGGCGCTGATGGATGCCTATGATGCCGGCATCCGGATCAACACCGTCGAGATGCAGGACGTGGTGCCGCCGCCAGCGGTGCAACCAGCCTTCAACGAGGTCAACGAGGCCCGCCAAGAGCGCGAGCGGATGATCAACGAGGCGCAGAAGCGCGTGAATCAGGAGATTCCGAACGCCGAGGGCGCGGCGCTGCGCACCGTCGCCGAGGCCCAGGGCTATGCCACCGAGCGAGTCAATCGCGCCGAGGGCGAGAGCGCGCGCTTCTCGGCGGTGCTCGCCGAGTATCAGCAGGCACCGGCGGTGACTCGCTCGCGGCTGTATCTCGAGACCCTGAACGAGGTGTTGCCCAGGATCGGCCAGGTGCTGGTAGTGCAGGACGACCAGATGAGCCCACTGCCCTTGCTCGACCTCAATCGCCCAACCCAGCCAACCCCATCGACGACCGGAGGCGGCCAATGAAAGCGATCCTGACCCTGGTTGCGGCGCTGCTGCTGATCGCGGCCAGTGCCTCCATGCTCTATACCGTCGACGAGGCCGATCAGGCCATCATCGTGCAGTTTGGCCAACCCATCGGTGGCGTCATCACGGAACCCGGTCTGAAGGTCAAGCTACCCTGGCAGACCGTGCGCTACTTCGACAAGCGGTTGCTGGTCTGGGACGGCGATGTCACCCAGATCCCGACCCTGGGCCGGGAGTTCATCTTGGTCGATACCACCGCGCGCTGGCGGATCAGCGAGCCGCTGTTGTTCCTAACCAGCGTCCGTGACGAGGCCGGGGCACGGACCCGTCTCGATGACATCATCGACTCGGTAGTGCGCGACATGGTCTCATCCACCGAGCTGGAGGAGATCGTGCGTTCCAAGGACTGGGAGGTCAATGTCGAAGACCTCGAGGACCCAACCCTGGCCGACCGCAGCGATGTCAACCTGGAGATGCAGCCGAAGCTTGGCCGCGAACTGCTGGAGCAGGAGATCCTGACCCGCGCCCGCGCCTCGATGCCGGCCCTCGGCATCGAGCTCGACGACGTGCGCATCAAGCGCGTCAACTACATCAACTCGGTGCGCCAGCAGGTCGAGCAGCGCATGATCGCCGAGCGCCAATCCATCGCCGAGCGCTTCCGCTCCGAGGGTCGTGGTCGCAGCCAGGAGATCCTCGGCAACATGGAGCGTGATCTGCGCCGGATACGCTCGGTCGCCGCACGCGAGGCCGAGGAGATCCGCGGTAACGCGGACGCCGAAGCAACACGCATCTATGGCGTCGCCTTCAATGCCGACCCCGAGTTCTTCTCCTTCTTCCGCACACTGGAGAGCTACCAGGCCCTCGGCGCCAACAGCACCCTGATGCTGCGCGCGGACTCCGACTTCTTCCGCTATTTGGAGCAATCCCAGGGACCGGAATATAGTCATTTGCCCTGACTTGCGGACCAGCGGCTCTATGCGCTGCTGTTCTTCCGCAGTCATTTCTGTCCGTCGATCAGCTCAACGCGCTCGTCATCCGGCCAGGCCAGCAGGTCGTCGATGGTGCGAAGGCGCTGTGCTTCCATCGGGTGTTCCTCGCCATCACCAGCCGCGCGCATGGCCGCCTCGATGCTGTCGGGTGCCGCCGGGGGCACGACCCGGGGGCACGACCCGTTCGATGACGGCAGTTGTCACTTCGTATCGCGGCGCCAGCGCGGCGTGTAAGGCATACCCCGCGCCTCTCGCGGCCGCGAGAACGGGAAGGGTGGACGCGCATCGACGCAGGTCAAATAGCCCGCGACATCGCCCATGAAGGCCGATAGATACTCGTTGAAGCGACGTAGCATCGGGATTGGGCGCCCGGTGGCAACAATGGACAAATACTGCAGGATGGCGATCGCGAAGATGCTGTAGTTCAGCACCTCGAACAAGAGCGCATACAGCAGCATGAAGACCGCTTGCAGGAGGGTCAAGCCGATCCGGATCAGGAGATTCGGATGATCCGCGAATGGCGGCCAGCCATCGTCGCTGCCAGCGGCAACGCCAGTCGCCGCAACGCTAGCGCCAGTGCCAGCGGCGGTTGCCGTTGCCTTGGTGGATGCGTCGAGCTGCTCGTTGGCAGCCAGGGGTTGACTGTCTTGAGGGGTTTGGTCGTCTTGAGTGTGCATGGTTGGCCTCGATTGGATGCGATGAAAGGGGTGCGAAACATCAGGAGTCGGCCATGCTCAAGCCGCTGGCGACCAGAGCAGAGATCCAGCCGACCAGGATCGATGCAGAGACCGAGCGTTCTGGCAAAGCGCGTCAGCGCCTGCCAATGAATGTCCATGTATCGGATCTCAGCCCGCACGCTGGTGCCGCTGGGCGCGTGCCGAGACGGCGCGCGCCACGGCCTTGTCCAGCTCCACGATCAACAACACCGCCACGCCGATGCCCAGCGGCAGCAGCCACTCTTGCGGTTGCGGCGCGGCGGTATGGAACCACAGATGCATCAAGGGGGCATAGACGAACAAGGCCTGCAGCACCAGCATGACCGCGATCGCGATCCAGACCGCTGGATTGGTCAGCCAAAAACGCAACCGCAGTCCGGACTCGAGCAGGAAGCGGCTGTTGAGCAGATAGAAGATCTGCCCCACCACCAGGGTATTCACCGCCATGGTCTGGGCCACCGCCAGCCCTTGTCCGTTGTCGATCTCGTGCAGGAAGATCAGGATGGTGGCAACACCGATGATCAGCGACACCAGCAGGATGCGCCACAGCGCATAAGCGCCAAGGATCGGGGCATCCGGGCGCCGTGGCGGGCGGCGCATGACGCCGGGCTCGGCGGGCTCGAACGCCAGCGCCAGGGCCAGCGTCACCGAGGTGATCATATTCACCCAGAGGATCTGCACCGGCGAGAGGGGCAGCTCGAAACCGAACAGGATGGCGGCGAGGATCACCAAGCCTTGGGCGCCATTGGTCGGCAGGATGAATAGGATCGATTTGCGCAGATTGTCGTAGATGGTGCGCCCGGCCTCGACCGCACGACTGATGGAGGCGAAGTTGTCGTCGGCAAGGACGATCTCGGCGGCTTCCTTGGTCGCCTCGGTGCCTTTAATGCCCATGGCCACGCCGACATCGGCGCGCTTGAGCGCCGGGGCGTCGTTGACGCCGTCGCCGGTCATCGCCACGACCTCGCCGTTGGCTTGCAGGGCCTTGACGATGCGCAGCTTATGCTCGGGGCTGGTGCGGGCGAAGATGTCATGCTCGGCGACCAGACGCCGCAGTTCCGCCTCATCCGCGGCCTCCAGTTGCGCCCCGGCGATGGCGCCCCGCTGCTCGCCGATGCCCATCTCGCGGCCGATGGCGCTGGCGGTGCCGAGATGATCGCCGGTGATCATCTTGACGCCGATGCCGGCCGAGTGACAGGTGGCAATGGCGGCGATGGCTTCGGGCCGCGGCGGATCAATGATGCCGACCAGACCGAGGAAGATCAGCTCGGCGTCGAGGTCGGCGAGCTGAAGATCGGTCTGATCCGCATCGCTCGCGCGCGCGGCGGCGGCCAGCACGCGCAGCCCCTTGGCGCTGAGGCGCTCGACCTCGTCCTCCCAGAAGGCGCGATCGAGCGGTTCTGGCTGGCTGTCGGTGCCGCGCTGGTGCGCGCAACGATCGAGCAGGCGATCGGGCGCGCCCTTCATCAGGATGCGCGTGCGCTGCGCTTGCTCGTGAGCTAGCGCTTGCTCTTTCTCTTGCGCTCGTTCCGGTCCCGATCCCGGTCCCTGACCCGGCTCTGGCAACTGCTCGAGCGTGGCCATGAACTTATGCTCAGAGTCGAACGGGATCACCGCCCGGCGCTGGTAGCCGGTGCTGTCGAAGCCGGCCTTCAGCCCGAGGGTGCGCAAGGCGCCTTCGGTCGGCTCGCCGATCAGGCGCCATTGGCCCGCGTCCTCGATCACATCAGCGTCGTTGCAGACCGCAAACGCTTCGATCAGCGCCTGCAGGTCGGCATGCTCGGACGGCTCGATGCGCCTGTCGTCGAACGAGAGATGCCCGTCCGGGGCATAACCGACCCCGGCGATATCGTACTGGCCATGGGTGCTGATCAGATGGCGCGCGGTCATCTCGTTGCGCGTCAGGGTGCCGGTCTTGTCCGAGCAGATCACGGTCACCGAGCCGAGTGTCTCCACCGCCGGCAGCTTGCGAGTGATGGCGTTGCGCTGCGCCATCTGTTGCACGCCGAGCGCCAGGGTGATGGTCATGATCGCCGGCAAGCCTTCCGGAATCGCCGCCACCGCGAAGCCGATCGCCGCCATCATCAGGTCGCCCCAGCCCCAGTGGTGGAGCAGCCAGCCGGCCAGGGTCATGCCCGCCGCGAGACCGAGAATCACCACCGAGAGCACCCGACCGAAGGCCCCCATCTGGCGGATCAGCGGCGTGACCAGGGTGTCGACCTCGGCGATCATGCGGTTGATGCGGCCGATTTCGGTCTGCGGGCCGGTGGCGGTGACCACGCCGAGGCCACTGCCGGCGGCCACCAGGGTGCCGGAATAGCCCATGCTGAAGCGATCACCGATGCTGGCATCGTCGCTCACCGGTGCGATGCGCTTGGAGGCCGGCACCGACTCGCCGGTCAGCGCCGATTCCTCGACGCGCAGATTGGCCGCCTCGAGCAGGCGCAGATCGGCCGGGATGCGATCGCCGGCGCGCAGCCGCACCACATCGCCCGGCACCAACTGCGTGGCATCGAGCTCGCTCCAAGCACCATCGCGGCGTGCCAGTGCACTCGGCGAGAGCATCTTGCGAATCCCCGCTAGGGCCTCCTCGGCGCGCCCTTCCTGGACGAAACCGACGATGGCGTTGATCAGCACCACACCCAGGATCACCCAGGTATCGATCCAATGCCCCATGAACGCGGTGGCCACGGCGGCCGCCAGCAGGATGTAGATCAGCACATCGTGAAAATGTTTGAAGAAGCGCTTGATGGGGCCGTCGCGCGGCGGTTCCGGCAGCTTGTTCTCGCCGAGCGCATCCAGCCGCCGCGCCGCCTCGGCGCCACTGAGGCCCTGTTCTTCACTGTGCAGGGCCGCCAGCACAGCGCTGGCCTCGAGCGCGTGCGGATCGCCGACCACCGTGCCCTCGCTGGCAGTCGGCGGCGCGCGCAAAGAGTCCGCGTCGGCGCGCAGATCGACGCCACGCAGGAGCACCAGCGTGAGGAGAGCGCCAAGCAGAAACCATTCGGCACCGATCAGCCAGAGCAACACCGGCAGCCCCAACAGCAGGGTGCGGGTGCCCTGGTGATAGTGGTTGCCAGCGCGATTCAGGGTCTCGGCAATGGTCTCGAGAGCCAGCCCTTGGAAATGCTGGTCGGGAAGGCTGATCTGCAGCGCGGTCTGGTTGTAGTCACGCACCGCCAGCGCGAAGCGCACGAAGGCGGTGAACAGCAGCGCCGCGAGCAGCAGCAACTTGACCTGCACGGCGGCTTCCCCGGTGGACGCCAGGCTGAGCGTCTGCGACAGGCGATCGAGTCCCGAGCCTTGCAGCGCAAAGCCGACCACCAGGAGTCCGAGCACGAAGGTCATGGTGGCGAACAGGCTCGCCGAGAACACCCAGTTGCGCAGGGTATTGACCGCCAGGATGCCGTGATCGCCGAGCTCCCGCGTCACCTCCACCCAGGCATGGCGCAGTGCGTTCGCGCGTGCTTGGTAGGCGCGTTCGGGATGCGTGGCGACGAGCCAGCGCAGGTAGACATGGTAACCCACCAGCAGCAGGATGGCGAGCCCATCGGCGATCCAATCCAGGGTTGGACGGTCGAGGGCGGTAAGCAGTTGTTCGATGATGATCATGACATTCCAGGTCGTTGCCGCGCGCTAATTTAAATTGACCAGGTTTAAAGTGACCAGGAACGGGAGCAGTCTATAAGGCTAGAAGACGAGAGGCCGGCTGACAACCGGGTAGCCGGATGACTGGCGCCAGTTTGGATCGTCTCAGGTTCGACCGCGCATGCCTTCATGGTTCCCTCGTTGCGCGTTCGTTCCGCCAGCCAAGCCGGCGCGCGCGCGGCCGCACCGCCAGACGCACTCGCGCACGCCCGGCCGGGACCGCCAAGCCGGCGCGCGCTCGGCCGCACCGCGAGCGCCGAGTCGCTAGCCTGGCGTGACCAGCTGGGTCGAGCGTCCAGCACCTCATCGTCTCCGCCAAATGCAGGCTGAAGGATGCGCCTGCCTGTTCGGCAGTCTTGCATCCGACTAACGTCCGCGACATGATCAGCCTTATCGGCTGGAAGGCGCTCGTTAACACAGGTCACGTCAGGCTTTGACCCTCAGCACATGGAGATAACAGACGATGTTCTGGAAATCCCTAGTGAGCCTCTTAAGCGTTGCTCTCGTCGTCGTCGGCATTCCTCTCGCCATCGTCTATTTCAACGCTTTCATCGTCGACCTCTGGTGGTTCAACGCGCTCGACTATGGCTTGTACTTCTGGGCACGGGTGCTCTACCAGTCGCTCATCTTCACGGTCGTCACCTTCTTTTTCTTCCTGATGTTCTTCCTCAACTTTTGGGTCGGGTCGCGCTACCTTGGCGCGGAAACCCCGGCCCATCACGACCACCACAGCGGGCAGGAGACGCGCACGGCGGCCGTGAAAGATGGCGTCTCGGCGCCAAGGTCCAAGTACCAACGGCTGTATGATCAATTCCAGCGCGGTTCGCTCTGGTTCTACCTGCCACTCTGCCTTGCCCTCGCGCTTTTGGTCGCGATGCCGGTGTTTGCCCACTGGGAAGAGGCGCTACTGTTTTTCTTCGCTCCAAATAGTGGCCTGCAAGATCCTGCTTTTGGCAAGGACATCAGCTACTACCTGTTCTCGCTGCCGCTCTTCTCATTGATTTGGCATGAGCTGCTCACGGCCTCGCTGATCCTGTTCGTCGGTCTGGTCTTGCTCTATCAGCTCGAACTGAAGATGGTGGCCGAACCCGGCCAACGCATGCGCCGTGGCGCGCGGCTCCATCTTGGCCTAGCCATGGGCTTCGTGGTCATGATCAGCGCCTGGTATTTCGTCATGGACCGCCACATGCTGCTCTACAGCGAAGCGCACATGCCGATCTTTTCCGGTCCTGGCTATGTGGAGATGACCTTCGTCTTGCCGCTGATCTGGGCCTCCTTGATCCTGTTTCTGATCCTCGGTGGCCTGGCTATCCTCTACCTCGAGACGCGCAAGGGTCTGTTTGCGTTGATCGCGGTCGCGATCCTGTTCATTGGCACCTTGTCATTCCGCTATTCGTCGTTCGCTCCCGAACTCATGCAGGAATATCTCGTCAAGCCCAATGAACTGGATCGGCAAGCGCCTTACATCAGCCAAAACATCCAGGCGACACTGGCGGCCTACAATCTGCAAGATGTCGAAACCCGGCGCTATCCGGTAAAGGACATTCCCTGGAATACACGGACTACCGAATTCAAGGAAAGCCTGGGCAATATCCCAATTTGGGATGAGGTTGGATTGCATCAGGTGTTCCAAGAGTTGCAGGAGATTCGCGCCTACTATCGATTCAACACAATCGACGTTGATCGCTATACGGTGAACGATCGTTATCAGCAGGTCGCCGTCTCACCACGCGAGATTGATCTCGACAAACTGCCCGCTCAATCGCGTAACTGGGTCAACGAATGGATGAAGTTTACTCACGGCTACGGGGCCGTGATGGCCCCGACCGCGCAACCCAAGGCCGGCGCGATCGACTGGTTGATGCAAGGCATCCCGCCACGCTCCAACGCGGGCCTCAGCCTAGAGCAACCCGGCATCTATTACGGCACCGGGACCTATTCACCGGTGATTGCGCCCAATGAAAGCGGCGAGATCGATTACGCCAGCGATAACGAGCTTGTGCTCTCGGACTACGAGGGCAAGGGGGGCGTTCCCTTCTCCGGCCTGTTTCGACGAGCCCTCTTCGCGCTCTATTTTCGCGAGGTCAATCTGATCCTCACCGACCAGATCAACCAGGACAGCCGTCTGCTCTTTCGACGCAATATCATCGAGCGGATCTCCCGCGTCACGCCCTTCCTTCATCTCGATCCCAATCCCTACGCGGTCGTCACCTCCGAGCGGGTTTACTGGATTCAGGACGCCTACACGTTGTCCCCTTGGTTTCCCTACGCCTACTCGACGACTGCCGATCTTGATGGCGAGTTACGCCGCTTCAATTACATCCGCAATGCCGCCAAGGTTGTCGTCGATGCCTATGACGGCAGTGTCGACTACTACATCTCCGAGCCCGATGACCCCATCATTCGCGCCTATGATCGCGCCTATCCTGGCTTGCTCAAGGATATCGACGAGATGCCGGAGGATTTGAAGCAGCATGTGCGGTATCCGAAACACCTCTTCAGTCTCCAGCTCGATGTCTATGGTCGCTACCATCAGGAGAATCCGGGCACCTTCTTCAAGCAAGAGGACCTCTGGGAGTTTCCTGAAGTGCAGTGGGAACACGAACTGCATCAGATGACGCCCTACTACGTGACGATCAATCTGTTCGATGCGGACCGCTTCGAGTTCAGCCTGCTTGCGCCGATGAATCCGAAAAACAAGAACAACATGCGCGCACTGGTGGTGGCCGGGAATGATGGCGACAACTATGGCCGGATCGTCACCTATAGCTTCCCGCGCGGATCACTGGTGTATGGTCCAGCGCAGGCGGATGGATTCGTCAAACAAGACCCGGTCGTCACGCAGGAATTTGCGCTCTGGAACCGACGCGATGCACAGGCGGAGCGGGGCCGGCTGATCGTCATACCGATCGATGGCGTCATCACCTATGTCCAAGGCGTTTTTCTGCGCGCGCAGACGGGTGCCAACATCCCGCAGTTAGTGCGCCTCATCGCCAACGTCGGTCATCGCGTCTCGATGGAGCCCTCTCTGGGTGGGGCCTTCATTGCGCTCAACCGGACGGCACGGAACGAGGATGACCCTTCACAACTCGTCATCCCCATCGCTCGGCCTGCCCCTCCTCTGGAAGTGGACGACGCCGAGCAGCAACCATTGCCGGCCGCTGATACCGATGAATCTCGCGCCGATTAGCGGGGCGGAGACCTCTGTCAGCACCGCATCGGGGATCTGCTCATGCATACCCATCCAAGCCCTGTTATAGAAGGCGTCCTTCACGATGGCTGAATCGAATCCGCTGCTGTACCGCGTCGTCCCGGCTCGCCCCGAGGCCCATTGCTTCGAGGTGATGCTCGAGATCCCAGCACCCGACAGCGAGACGCTGCAGGTCTCGATGCCGGCCTGGATACCGGGCAGCTATATGATTCGGGACTTTGCGCGCAATCTGCTCAGCCTTGTGGCGCAGCAAGCTGCGCGCCCGGTGGCGCTGGAGAAACTGGACAAGCAGACCTGGCGGCTCACTGGACTCTCGCCGCAGGCCGGCCCGGTGCAGCTGAGCTATGAAGTCTATGCCTGGGAGCTGACCGTTCGCTCGGCGCATCTTGACCGGAATCATGCCTATTACAACGGCACCAGTCTGTTCCTCTGCGTCGCAGGTGCCGAGGAGCGGCCGTGCCAGGTCGAGATCCTGCCGCCGCCGGGCGCGATTGGGACGCAGTGGCAGGTGGCGACCAGTCTGGCCCGAGATGGCGCCCCGGCCTGGGGCTTCGGGCGCTATCGGGCCGATGACTATGCCGATCTGATCGATCATCCCGTCGAGATGGGCGTCTTCGATCGCATCGCCTTCAAGGTCGAGGGGGTACCGCATTGGATGACGATCAGCGGACGGCATCGCGCGGATCTCAGGCGGCTGACGCTGGATCTGCCGCGTATCTGCGCCGAGCATGCCGCCCTGTTCGGCGAGCTGCCGATCGATCGCTACCTGTTCCTGACGCAGCTGGTGGGCGATGGTTATGGGGGCCTTGAGCATCGGTTTTCGACCAGCCTGTTGGCCAATCGCGACGATCTGCCGGCGTTGGCATGGTCCGGCCAGGACGACACCAGCGGCGGGCTGATCGCCGAGGGTCGCGCAACGGACCCAAGCCCAGCGGTGCTGCCGCAGGCCACTAGCCCTGCTCTGATGCAGGCGCCGCAGCCGCCCGCTGAGGGCTACCGACGCTTCCTTGGGCTCTGCAGCCACGAGTATTTCCATCTTTGGAACGTGAAGCGCATCCGGCCACGCGCCTTTGCCGAGCAGGGCTTGGAGCGCGAGGTGCACACGCGGCTGCTCTGGGCCTTTGAGGGCATCACCTCGTACTATGATGATCTGGCGTTGGTACGCAGCGGGGTGATTGATGCCAAGGCCTATCTGACCCTGCTCGCCGAACTCATCACCCGCGTGCAGCGCAATCCTGGGCGGCTGCGGCAGAGCGTGGCTGAGTCCAGCTTTGACGCCTGGACGCGCTTCTATAAGCAGGACGAGAACGCGCCCAATGCCATCGTCAGCTACTATGCCAAGGGCGCCCTGACCGCGCTGGCTCTCGATCTGACCATCCGTAACGGCACGCAGCATCGCAAGAGCCTAGATGATGTGATGCGCGCTCTCTGGCAGGGCTACGGGCGCACCGACGTTGGCATCGGCGAGCGTGAGGTCGAGCAGGTGGCGGCCGAGGTCAGCGGCCTCGATCTCACCGGGTTCTTCGAGCATGCGCTCGATTCGACCGATGATCTGGAGCTGGCGCCCTTGCTGAGGACGGTTGCAGTCGAGATGCGGCTGCGGCCCGCGACCAGCGCCAAGGACAATGGCGGTTGTGTCGAGCGCTTCGAGCCGATTCAGGCGCGACCCGATATCGGCGCGCGGCTGCAGCCCGACAGCGCCGAGGCACGGCTTGGGGTGGTGCTGGATGGACGGCCGGCACAACGTGCTGGACTCTCGGCGGGTGATCTGATCATCGCGGTGGATGGGCTGCGGGCAAACGCTGGTAATCTCGATACTTTGATCTCGCGAGCGGCTGGTCTCGGGCCAATTCGAGTGCATGCCTTCCGTCGTGATGAACTGTTCGAGACCGAAGTGCTGCCGGAGCCAGCGCCGGCCGATACCTGCGAGCTGCGGCTGGACGAAGAAGCCGCCGATGCCGCCCGTGCTTGGCGTGATCTCTGGCTGGCGTCGTCGGTTGATCGCCCCCTGGTCGTCTGAGCTTTGGGCGCTCTGGTTGTCATGATTAGGTTAGGTTGAAGATTGTCGCGGCGTTATCTGCGTCATCTGCGTCTTATAGTTGACAACTGATGGTCTGGTACCAATGAGCCCACGTTCATATGAGATCCTGCGACTGCTGGCGGATGGCAAGCCGCGCTCGGGTGAGGCCATTGCAGCCGCGGTGGGGATTAGCCGCGCGGCGGTGTGGAAGATCTTGCATACGCTCGACACTGAACTCGACCTGGGCATCGAATCGGTGCGCGGACAGGGCTATCATCTACCGGAGCCGATGGAACTGCTATCGCTGGACGCCATTCGCGCGCAGCTCGATGCGGAGACCGAGCAATCGATCAGGAGGCTTGAGATTCTCGCGGAGATCGATTCGACCAACGCCTATTTGCTTGAGCGTGGTCGGCGAGACATGCACTTTGTCGCTGATGCTGATGCTGGCTTTAGCGCTGGCCCTCACTTTAGTACCGGTGAGATCTGCCTGGCCGAACGCCAGAGTGCTGGTCGCGGTCGGTTAGGACGGCACTGGGTATCGCCCTTCGGACGCAACATCTATCTCTCGATCCTCTGGCGTTATCCGTTAGCGCCAGCGCAGCTTGGCGGATTGAGCCTGGCCTGTGGGCTCGCGGTTGCGCAAGCTCTCGACGGGCTCGGCGTTGACGGAGTCGGACTCAAGTGGCCGAACGATATTCACTGGCAGCGGCGTAAGCTTGCTGGTCTGCTGCTCGAAGTGGCTGGCGAGGCGCAGGGTCCAAGCTTGGTTGTGGTCGGGGTTGGCCTGAATCTGCGACTGCGCGCTCAGGAGGCGGCCAGAATCGATCAGCCCTGGGTCGATCTGCGCGCGATTTGTGGTGATCGAGCACCTGGCCGTAACGCGCTTACTGCCGCGCTCATCGAGGGTCTGATCGCGACCCTCAGTCGCTATACCGACGCCGGCCTGGCGCCCTTCCTGGAGGACTGGCGTCGGTTCGATGCCTATCCGGGCGAGCAGGCTACCTTGCTCGCCGGCCAGCACCGGATTCTGGGCAGATATGGCGGGATCGATGCCCAGGGCAATCTGCTGCTTGAGACCGATACCGGTCGTCGCACCTTTGCGTCCGGTGAGGTCAGTCTGAGGGCGATGGGCAGTAGCACTCGGCTTCGAACCTTGAAGGCCGGTCCTTAGATGATCACAAGCAGATGATCAAAAGCCCCCTGCGCAGAGGTCAATCGCTGTTGGGCAAGGTTTGAGGGGCGAGAGAGGACACTGGAAGTCGAGCTCATAGGCTTCTGCGTGATCGTGGGGCCATTCGAGCCATCCTTGGTGACAATCTCGTGATTTTCCTACAAGGGTGCGGTTGTCTGGCCTGGGGTGTCGGTTTGGCTGAGGTGCTGCCGAGCAGTGGCTGCGCCTGGGCAACGGCTGCGGCCTGGTCTTAGGGGGATGCGATATCGGGCTCGTATCCGCGCTGCTGAAGCGACGCCCCCGGCGTACTCCGCCACAGCAGCCGTTCAAACCCCAGCGCGACCACCGCATGGGTGTGCAGACGCAGGCGCTCGCCATAGGCCTGTTCCAGCCCCGCGCGGTGATGCCTGAGCTGGGCCTCGGCTTGGTCCAACGCTGCGGTGACCTGGGGTAGGGTGGCCAGTTCATCACGCGTACGCTCCCGCAACGGCCCAGCAGAGCATCCAATGTCCGGCAAGCTCAGGTACTTGAACTCCAGCAGATGATCCAAGAGCGCGAAGCGGCGCATTTCCTCGCGCACGATCAGGGACAGATCGGCATGGCCGCGTGCGATGGCAGTTTCCGAGTCCATCACATAGAAGATGTCGGCAAAGAGCGCGATGAGAAAGACCGTCTTCACGGTCAGCTCGTTCGACCAACGATAGTCCCGATTGTCGAACACCCGCAGGTGGTGGGTCTCCAGCACCTCGATCAGCGGGCCGAGGTCGCCGTTGGTGTAGAAGTTCTCAGCGGCGGCGCGCAGGCTTTCGCGCTCGGGGTACTCCGGAAACAGCTGGTCGCGGAACTTCTCGACATAGAGCTTGCGGATGACCAGATTCGGTACCCCCAGCACCAGCCGCCCCATGGCGTCCTGATCCTTCAGCGTGAGCGCCCCCAGGAAATACAACAGCGAACCGAGAAAGGGCGCATCCTTGGGCGCCCGGCGCATATCCTCTACCCCAAAGCGATGCGCCAGGCTGGCGATCACCGGCGGATGCTCGGGATCGAGCGCGGCGCCGATGAGTTCCTGCCCATGCGGCTGACGGGCGACAAAGTCGATGCGGTTGCGGTCCATGGCGAGGTTGCTGTCGAGCATCTCTCGCGGAGGCTGCCCGCTGGAAGCCAGATGCTTGAAGAAATACAGCGCCAGCGTCGGATTGTAGAGCCCCGGGCCTGGCTCGTAGCCGAAGCGATAGCCGTTGTACCAGGTGCGCATGGTCGCCAACATGCGCGCTGACCAGCCCGGGTCACCCGAGTCGCGGCCTAGCTCGGTGGCGAGCTGATCGAGCACGCCAGCGACCTCCGCCTCGGTGAAGCCGCAGAGGTCGATGAAGCGCGCATCCAGGCTGATGTCTTCTGAGACGTTATAGCCGCTGGAGACGTCCGCTAGCACCACCGGTGACACCCCAGTAATAAACACTCGATCAATCCCCGCCCCCGATGCCAAGGATTTGACCGCCTTGAACACCGTCTTCAGCAGCCCTTCGCCCGAGACCAGCGCATCGTAATCAGCACGCCGCCTGTGCAGCAGTTCATTGGCGAAGTTGTCGTATTCGTCGATTAAGAGATAGAGATCGTGTCCTTGGGCGCGGGCGGCACTGACGGCCGAACGAAAGGCCACCAGGCCATCGCTCGGATGGGCCTGGAGCGTGCCACCGAGCCGATCGGCATAACGTACCTCAAAATCGGCGACCTGGGCATTGAGATGGTTGTGCAGGGCCTGGCGGATCTCCGCCAGACTGCCGCTGGCATCGACCATGGAGAAATCCCAGCGCAGCACGAAGTAGCTATTGCGCCGCTTGGTGGGCTCACGGCCAATGGCCAGCCCGCCGAACAGCGCATCGAATTCCCCGGCACGGGCGAGATCGTAGTAGTTCTCCAGCGTCGTCAGCCAGGCGGTCTTACCGAAGCGGCGCGGGCGCAGCAAGAGCAGTTGCTTGCCGGCCTCCTCCAGCGTGCGGATGCGCTCGGTGCGATCCGCGTAGTAGTAACCTTCGCTGCGAATGGCGTTGAAGTCAGCGGTACCGTAAGGGAATATCATGATGGATGACCGAAAAGCGGGGCACGCGGGAAGTGTAATGGAGCAGGCAGCGTCACATCGCCCTGACGTGCCACATCCACGCCTTGAGGCCTCGACCCTTTCCCGCTGCATTCGTCTCAACGTCTTAACCACCGCCCGCGCCGCTGCTCCCGACGGCGCCGGGCATCGCCGGAGTCGATGAGCCATGTCGGCGAGTCCAGCATGCATCCCCGTGTCAGCGGCTGTCAGTCTGCGCGACCCCGCTTCTGTTTGGCGAGCGGCACATCAGTTGCTCGCAAGCCGGGCCGATGCCGCCGAGCTCTTCGCCCGCGCGCTCGCATTGCTGGAACCCGAGACAGCCAATGATCCGCACCGTCTGCGCTAGTCCTCGGTCATCCCGGCCTCCTCGGGGTTGCCGTTCCAGAGCAGGATCTGCAGCTCGCGGGCTGAGAGCTGCTGGCTGGCCTGTGCTGAGGTGGGCCACCAGGTGAGACGACCTTGGGAGAGGCGTTTCTGGCACAGCCAGAAGCCCTGTCCGTCATAACACAACAGCTTCAGGGCGGTTGCACGGCGGTTGCGAAAGACGAAGATGGTGCCGCTGAAGGGGTCTTGTGCAAGCTGCGCTCGACACAGTGCCGCCAGTCCATCGATGCCGCGACAGAAATCCGCCGATTCCAGGGCGACGAAGATCCGGCTTTGTGGGGTCAGTTGCACCATCAGTCCGCTCCCAGAAAGCGCTCGAGCACGGCCTGGGCATCGCGGCTGTCACCGGACTCGATGCGCAGGCGCAGGCCGTCGGGACGGATCAGCTCCAACGCGGCCGGTGCGAACCGCGTCATCGGCGCCGGCGTCAGTTCGACAAAGGTCGCCGCGGGTTGGCCGGGGCGCTGGTCACCGCTGAGCAGGTAGCGACGTCGCTTGAGATCGCCGCGCTTGAGTCGCAGCCGGCGGGTCACTCGGGACAACCCATCACGTTCAACCAGGGCGATCGCCGCTCTCCAGAGTGACTCGGGAATGCGTTCCCCGGGGCGCTTCTGTTGGCGCCAGTGCGCGAAATGCTCGGCGACCTCTTCCAGCGTTAACGGCGATGACGGTAGCGGGACGGTTGCGGTGTTCATAAGGGCCTCCGGTGATGGCTTTGCACCGGCGACATCCTAGTCACTACCCTCTCAAGGGATCACGCACGCTTGCCGGAACTACACGCCCAGCAGGGTGCGCTGACCAGCCAGGAGCTGGTCGAGACGCTGTTCGGCTCGATGTTGCAACGCGCACCAAGCGAGCAGGAGCGCACCAGCTGGACCCAAGTCTTGGGGAGCGCTCAGCGGGCGCGTTGCTGCTGGACCTGGCGCAACAGCCTGAGTACTTGGCGCTCCAGGAAGACAGTTTGCTGCTCAACAGTCTCTATCTCTCCATTTTGGATCGCGCGCCGGATGACGTCGGTTTGGCCTGGTGGGAGAGCCAACTGGCTCAGAACGATGATAACCTTGGTGCCATCGCTGGGTTCATGAACAGCAGCGAGTACCAGGAGAGGTTCTTACCCGCGGCTTCTGATAGCCCAGCCAGTGGCTTCGATGACGGCAACGAGCTGGCCCTGATCGGCCAGACGGTGCCTGCCGATCTCGGAGAGCTGCTGCTGGGATAGGCCGCCCGGCTTGGGCGCTGCCGAGCGGAATGTGAAGCCGATCGATGTGCCAGCGGTGATCCCGGATGTGCCGCGCTTCCGCGAGCGCTTCGCGGAGGATGGGATCGACTTCACCTTTGCGCCCTTTTCTGGCGTCTATGAAGGGCGACGCTATCCCGATGCTTACACGGCAGCGGAGCGCGAAGCTTTAGGCATGACCGAGGCGGATTCTGCTGTGCATCGCACCAGTCAATCTGGGTGATAGCCAGGCAAGGGCCAACAGGCTTACAACGATCGGCGTAGGGACTCTGGGCGCTCCTGCGAAAGCGCTGCTGAGGCATGCTGCTAGGCACCTGATCGCAGTCTGATACAACTTGCCCCGCTTATTGCCCCGGCTAGCGGTGATCACACCCCGGCTGATGCTGTTTGGGTGCATAATGGGACGTTACAGCGGTGGTGCGTCTCGCAGCGCCCCTGAGCACCGTTCCTCCTTCCCGTTGATCCTTGATGTCTGGTCATTGGCGCCTGTTGCCGATGGCCTTGGAGCTATCTGTCCCGTGACCGAGCAATTACGCAACATCGCCATCATCGCCCATGTCGATCATGGCAAAACCACTCTCGTCGATGAGCTGCTGTCGCAATCGGGCACCCTCGGCGATCGCTTCGGCCCGGTCGAGCGGGTGATGGACTCCAATGATCTGGAGCGCGAGCGCGGCATCACCATCCTGTCGAAGAACACCGCGATCGATTGGAACGGCTACCGCATCAATATCGTCGACACCCCCGGTCACGCTGATTTTGGTGGTGAGGTCGAGCGCGTGCTATCGATGGTCGACTCGGTGCTGCTGCTGGTCGATGCGCAAGAGGGACCGATGCCGCAGACGCGTTTCGTCACCAGCAAGGCCTTCCAGCATGGGCTGCGGCCAATTCTGGTGGTGAATAAGGTGGATCGGCCTGGTGCTCGGCCAAGCTGGGTGGTCGATCAGGTGTTCGATCTATTTGACCGGCTTGGGGCGAGCGACGAGCAGCTGGATTTCCCGATCATTTATGCCTCGGGGATCAATGGCTATGCCAGTCTTGAGGAGGATGTACAGGAAGGCACCATGACGCCGCTGTTCGAGGCGATCGTTGAGCACTGTCCGCCACCGGAGGTGATTCCGGACGCGCCGTTTCAGATGCAAGTCTCGACGCTGGACTATTCGAGCTTCGTTGGTGCCATCGCCGTCGGCCGCATTCGTCGCGGTATCGTCAAGCCGAATCAGCAGATCACCGTGATCAAGCGCGACGGACGTACCCACAAGGCCAAGGTTGGGTTGGTCTATGGCTATCTGGGACTGGATCGCTTTGAGGTACCGAGCGCTCATGCGGGCGATATCGTTGCGCTGACCGGCATCGATGCGCCGAATGTCTCGGACACCCTTTGCGATCCAAATTCGGTCGAGGCGCTGCCTTCACTGACCGTGGATGAGCCGACGGTGTCGATGACCTTTCAGGTCAACACCTCGCCGTTTGCCGGCAAGGAAGGCAAGTACCTCACCTCGCGCCAGCTCAAGGACCGGCTCGAGCGCGAACTGATCCACAATGTCGCGCTGCGGGTGGAGGAAGGCAATGATCCGGAGAAGTTCCGCGTCTCCGGGCGCGGCGAGCTGCACCTGTCGATCCTGCTCGAGAACATGCGCCGCGAGGGCTATGAGCTGGCGGTCTCGCGCCCGGAGGTCATCTTCCGCGAGATCGATGGCCAGATCTGCGAGCCCTATGAGCAGCTGACCGTCGATGTCGATGAGACCAGCCAGGGCGCGATCATGCAGGCACTCGGCGAGCGTCGCGCGGAGCTGAAGGATATGGTGCCGGACGGCAAGGGCCGGGTGCGGCTCGACTACGAGGTGCCTTCGCGTGGGCTGATCGGCTTCCAGACCGAGTTCATGTCGCTGACCTCGGGCACCGGGCTCAAGTATCACGTCTTCGATCATTATGGGCCGGCGCACTCAGGTGGCATCGCCAAGCGGCGCAATGGCGCGATGATCTCTAATGGCCAAGGCAAGGTGCTCGGTTATGCGCTGTTCAACCTGCAGGAGCGCGGACGCATGCTCGCTTCGCCGGGCGATGAGGTCTATGAGGGGCAGATCGTTGGCATCCACTCGCGCGAGAACGATCTGGTGGTCAATCCGCTCAAGGCCAAGCAGTTGACCAACATCCGCGCCGCCGGCTCCGATGAGAATATTTTGCTGACCCCGCCGGTGCGCTTCAGTCTCGAGCAGGCGCTCGAGTTCATCGAAGACGACGAGCTGGTCGAGATCACCCCAACCGCGATTCGCATCCGCAAGCGTTTCCTCAAGGAACATGAGCGCAAGCGGGCAGGGCGGGGGTAGATGCCGATGCTGCTAGTCTCTGTCGATGGTCGAGTCCTTGGTGCAATCTGCAATGGTGCAGAGTGATTTCTTAGTCCGACTTGGTGTTGTCTTGGCACAGATGTGCGGTGCTGAGCATCGATCAGCTGTGAGTGTTGCGAGCCTTGGTGTACCAAATCACAGGAAAAAGACAGGAAGAATCAGCTAAGCCGCTGAATCGATTAAGTAGAGTGCTGTCAGTCGCGCCGATGATGGATTGGACTGATTCGCATTACCGCTACTTTGCGCGACTGTTGTCGCGGCACACGCTGCTCTACACCGAGATGGTCACCACCGGCGCGCTGATCCATGGTGATCGCGCGCGGTTTCTGCACTATAACCCTGCTGAGCATCCGCTGGCGCTGCAACTCGGTGGCTCGGACCCAGCCGAGCTGGCTCGATGTGCGCACATGGGTGCCGATTGGGGCTACGACGAGATCAACCTCAACGTCGGCTGCCCATCGGATCGGGTGCAGAACGGGCGCTTTGGTGCTTGCTTGATGGCCGAGCCAACGTTGGTGGCCGACTGCGTGGCGGCGATGAAAGCGGCGGTGGCGATCCCGGTCACGGTCAAGAGCCGCATCGGGATCGATGATCGAGATAGCTATGAGGAGTTAGTAGCCTTTACGCAAGCGGTCGTCGCGGCCGGCTGCGATGCGTTGATCGTGCATGCGCGCAAGGCTTGGCTCCAGGGCCTGAGCCCGCGCGAGAACCGAGAGGTGCCGCCATTGCGCTGGGACTGGGTGCTGGCGCTAAAGCGGGCGTTTCCGGCGCTGCCGATGGTGCTCAATGGCGGCGTGACGCGTCTGGATCAGGTCGAGGAGCTGCTCAGCGAGCAGCAAGTCGACGGCGTGATGATTGGTCGCGAGGCCTATCAGAATCCGTGGCTGCTGGCTGATGTCGATCGGCGCCTCTTTGGTGCCGAGAATCCCGTTTCGACGCCGCAGCAGGCGCTAGATGCCTTCATTCCTTACGTTGAACAGCAACGAGCCAAAGGCGTGCCACTGGCGTCGATGACCCGACATCTGCTTGGACTCTTCCATGGCTGCCCAGGCGCCAAGGCTTGGCGACGCACGCTCAGCGAACAGGCGCATCGTACCGGGGCCGGGATTGAGGTCCTGAATGCTGCGGCTGCTCAGGTTCGGACGAGGGTGCAGGATTGCGAGCTGACCAGTGCTTGATCCGGCGCCTGATCTAGTGGCTGAGCCCGAGCCTGATGCAGCGCCCGATACAAGCGGCTGATCCGATGCCTGACCCAGCGCCCGATCTAGTGCCCGACCCAGTGCCTGATGTTGCGAGCGCGTTGCCAAGCGTTGTTCCGTTCAGCGCTTGGCCTTTCATTTGGGGTCGGCGCGCTGAAAGGGGGCAGCGTGATGGCAAGCGTTGGCCTGGACGTCTGCTCGGAGCGAGTGCCGAGGAGCGCTTGCGACCCTGGCTTTGCAGGGCCTTGGCGACTGGTCGATGAGCTGGCTGCTGCTCACGCTCATCTGCGCCTTCAGCATCGCCTCCGCAGATGCGGCGACCAAGGCCTGGCTGCAAGGGTTCTCGGCGCGCGAGTTGACCCTGATCCGCTTCACGCTGACCGGTGCGCTCCTCTCTCCCCTGCTGGTCTGGCTGCCTGATCTTGGTGCCTTGCCGGCGCCGTTCTGGGGCTGGCTCAGCGTTCTGGTGCCGCTCGAGATCGGTGCCATGCTGCTCTACATGGCCGCGATTCGGGATCATCCGCTGTCGCTGACCTTGCCGTATCTGGCCTTTACGCCGGTGTTCTCGATGGCGATCGCAGCCTTGGTGCTGGGCGAGCGGGTCAGTCTGATCGGGCTGGTCGGCGTCTTGCTGATCGTTGCCGGCGCCTGGCTGCTGAACGTCGAGCAGGCGCGACGGGATGACTGGCGCACCTGGCTACGGCCGCTGAGCGCGATCCGTTGGGAGGCGGGCTCGCGCATGATGCTCGGCGTGGCGCTGCTGTATGGGCTGACCTCGACCCTCGGCAAGGTGGCCCTGCTGTATCTGCCATCGGCGGCCTTTGGCGCCTTCTATTTCGCCGTCGTCGGCCTGTTGGCGATTCCGCTGCTGCTGTTGGTGCCGATCGGCGGCGCGCGGTTGGCGCTGCGACCCGCGTTGCGGCGCCTGGCTCGCCGGCCTGGTGCGGTGCTGGCGGTCGCAGCACTCAATGGGGTGATGGTGATCACCCATTTCATGGCGCTGCGCCTGACCGAGGTGGCCTATATGATTGCGGTGAAGCGCAGCAGCTTGCTGTTCGGCATCCTCTATGGGGCGCTCCTGTTTCGTGAGCCGAATCTGGCCAGCCGGATGCCTGGTGGGGTGCTGATGTTGGCCGGTGTGTTTGTGATTCTGTTGGCGGCATGAATGGCTGATCGCGATAGGATCACCATCGCGGCGCAGCTCAAAACGGCTTTCCCGCCGGTCGTTGGCCCTGGCGCGCGGGTGTTGATCCTCGGCTCGATGCCGGGCGAGGCGTCACTGCGGCAGCAGCAATACTATGGCCATCCGCGCAACGCCTTTTGGCCGATCCTCAGCGAGCTGCTTGGGATCGCATCGCAGGCGAGCTATTCGGAGCGCTGTGCCGCGCTGGTCGCGCGCGGAATCGCGCTCTGGGATGTGATCGCGGCTTGCGAACGCCCAGGCAGTCTCGATCAGGCGATTCGGTCGGAGACGGTTCGCGTCAATGACTTCGGGGCCTTCTTCGACGCCACACCAGGGATCGTGCAGATCGTCTTTAACGGTGGCACGGCCGAGCGTGAATACCGTCGGCGAGTTCTTCCCGGGTTACAGCCCAGATACCGCGAGATTCAACAGCATCGGCTGCCCTCGACCAGTCCGGCGCATGCCGCGCTGCGGTTTGAGCAGAAGCTTGCGGCCTGGCGGTCTATTCTCGACTGGGTTAGTGCCGATCAAAGTGCCAGATAAGGCGATTACCGGAAAATCTCGTACCGAATTGCGTAGGATTTTCGTTTGCCTTCAAGGGGCGTTGTCGGGAGCATAGCCGGGCTATGTGACCGACAACGCGACGCGGAAGGCGAGCGAAAAGACAAGCAAGGCGGTATGAGATTTGACAGAAATCGCCTAACGACTCCGAGGTCCGGCTTCTCAAGACCGCCGCATCCCGCGCTGGATGAGCCGGTCGCCGAACTTGTCTCTGATCGCAGCGCAGCGCGAAGTCACGGTTGTGTCGCTCCGCCCAACGCGATGGCCCGATCGCTCTCACCGCGCGCCGTGCCGCCGCTATCGCATCCAGGCATTCAAGCCCAGTGCTATGCTTTCCGCAGACAACGACAAAGCCCCCCGCTGGCCGCTCCAGCGTCCGCCTGCATCGCGCAGACAGGGCAGGGCGCTGTTGCTGCGCCATCTGGCCCCTGTACCGAGCACAACCATGCAGCGATTCTTCAACAACGCCGGCCCGATCAAGCCGGAGATGCACTACCACCTACCGCTGTTGCAGCGTCTGGACTGGGAAGAGATTCAGCAGCTCATGCGTGAGCAGCGCTACTTCGTGCTGCATGCCCCGCGCCAGACCGGCAAGACCAGCACCCTGCTGGCGATGATGCAGGCGCTCAACGCCTCCGGCGACTACGCCTGTGCCTACGCCAACATTGAAGGTGCCCAGGCGGCGCGCGGGGATGAGACTCAAGGCATACCGGCGGCCTGTAGCGCCATTGCCCGCAGCATTGAGGACTACACCCAGAACCCGGCGCTCAATCAGTGGTGGATGCAGGAGGGACGCCAGCACCAAGCCCAAGACCAGCTGACTCAGCTGTTGCGCCACTGGGCCAAGATCACGACCCAGCCCACCATCCTGCTGCTCGACGAGGTCGATGCCCTGGTGGGCGACACCCTGATCTCCTTGCTGCGCCAGATCCGCGCCGGCTACGCCCAGCGCCCCGAGTCGTTTCCACAATCCATCCTCCTCTGCGGCGTGCGCGACGTGCGCGATTACCGCCTGGAGCAGGAAGGCGCCCAGGTCATCACCGGCGGCAGTGCCTTCAACATCAAGGCCAAGTCCCTGCGCATGGGCAACTTCACCGAGGCCGAAACCCGCGCCCTCTGGTTGCAACATACCGAGGCCACCGGCCAGCGGTTCGATGAAGCCATCTTCGCCGAGCTATGGGAAGACAGCCGCGGCCAGCCCTGGCTGGTCAATGCCCTAGGCTATGAAGTGACCTGGGAAAACCGCGCCGCCCGGGATCGCCGCCAGCCCATCAGCCTGATCGACTACCAGACCGCCCGCGAGCGCCTGATCCAATCGCGCGCCACCCATCTGGACCAGCTCAGCGACAAGCTCAGAGAGCCTCGGGTACATGGCGTGCTACAAGCGCTGCTGACCGGCGAGGAAGACAGCCTGGACAACCTGACGATGGACGATCAGCAGTATGTGGAAGACCTGGGGCTGATCGTCACCCGCCCCGGTGTGCGCATCAGCAACCGCCTCTACCAAGAGGTCATCCCCCGCGAGCTGAGCTGGATTGCGCAAACCCGCATCCCCAATCAGGAGCAGGTCTGGTACATCGACCCCGACCACCGCCTGAACATGCCCAAACTCCTGGCCGCCTTCCAGCAATTCTTCCGCGAACACGCCGACAGCTGGAGTGAGGGCTTTGATTACAAGGAAGCCGCCCCGCAGTTGCTAATGCAGGCCTTTTTGCAGCGCATCATCAACGGCGGCGGCCGCTTAACCCGAGAATACGGACTCGGGCGCAAGCGCACCGATCTGCTGATCGAATGGCCGTTGGACCCCGAGCAGGGCATGTACGGCCCGTTGCAACGGGTCGTCATCGAACTCAAACTGCTGCGCGGCAAGCTCGATGCGGTGATCCAGACCGGGCTGGCGCAGACCCTGGACTACTGCCGGCGGGTCGGCGCCGACGAGGCCCACTTAGTCATCTTCAACCGCCATCCCAAGGTCTCCTGGAACAAGAAGATCTGGCACAAGCCCGCGAGCCTTGAAGGATTCAGTATTGGGGTTTGGGGCGCGTAGCTCGATCAGCTCGATCAGCGCCATCGGGTGGTACAGAGTACAGAGTACAGAGTACAGAGTACAGAGTACAGAGTACAGAGTACAGAGTACAGAGTACTAGAGTACAGAGTACAGAGGCAGGCTCAAGGCGGATGCCGGGGAGCAAACAGGGTCGACTGGGTTGAACCGTCATCCTGTCCGCCATCTCTGGCGATGCCTCTCACGGCGACACCCCCGGCGTGCTGCGCCACACCAGCCGCTCGAAGCCCAGCGCCACCACGGCATGGGTGTGCAGGCGCAAGCGCGTGCCATAAGCCTGCTCCAGCCCCTGGCGGTAGCGGGCGAGCTGAGCTTCAGCAGCATCCAGGGCACTGGCCACTGAGGGGAGGGCGGCCAGGTCCTCGCGCGAGGACTCCCGCAGTCGCTCAGCCGAAAGCCCAGTATCCGCCAAGCTCAGGTACTTGAACTCCAGCAGATGATCCAACAACGCGAAGCGGCGCATCTCCTCGCGTACGATCAGCGACAGATCCGCATGGCTGCGGGCAATCGCGGTCTCCGAGTCCATCACATAGAAGATATCGGCAAAGAGCGCGATCAAAAAGACGGTTTTCACCGTCAGCTCGTTCGACCAGCGGTAGTCGCGGTTGTCGAACACACGCAGGTGGTGGGTCTCTAGCACCTCGATCAGTGGCGCAAGGTCGCCGTTGGTATAGAAGCCGTCAGCGGCGGCACGCAGGCTTTCGCGCTGCGGGTATTCCGGGAACAACTGGTCGCGGAACTTCTCGACATAGAGCTTGCGGATGACCAGATTCGGCACACCAAGCACGAGCCGCCCCATGGCATCCTGATCCTTCAGCGTCAGCGCACCGAGGAAATACAACAGCGAGCCAAGAAAGGGCGCGTCCTTGGGCGCGCGGCGCATGTCCTCGACCCCAAAGCGATGCGCCAGGCTGGCGATCACCGGCGGGTGTTCGGGATCGAGCGCGGCGCCAATGAGCTCCTGACCATGCGGCTGACGCGCGACGAAGTCGATGCGGTTGCGG